>JAOUGF010000206.1 GCA_029857925.1 Gammaproteobacteria bacterium | reverse complement strand
GCGACCCGCGCCGCACCTTCGGCACCACGCGTGATTTCGATATTTAAGGTCGCCGACACACGGTTGGCGGCAAAAAAACACAATGTTGCAAAAAAAATGCGCCACATCTCGCGATTACTTCTCATCTGGATTAAAGGTAAAGGTAAAACTCCGGAACTGAGCAAACGCCTGCGGGTCGCTGGGCACCGGCAACGGCGCCGCTTGTCGTACGGCGGTTTCTACGGAGCGATCACTCAGGCTATCCCCGCAACTTTTTACTATTCTGGCATCCACGACGTCTCCACCGGGGATGACTCGCACCGACACCACGCATTTTGCGCCTTGCTTCCAATTTACGGGGCGCATCCATTTCTGTTCGACGCGTTCACGCACCAGGCGCGTGTATTTGTCGACTTCGCCTTTTACCTGTGAGGAACGTTGTTGTTCAAGCCGTTTCGCCTCTTCTTCCAATTGACGCTTACGTTGTTGCGCGTCTTCCAGCTTACGCTGTTTATCCATCAATTTGCTCGCCTCGCGCCGGGACTCCTCGGCGAGTCGCTGCGCCTCAGCCTGTTGTTGTTCGGCCTTCAAGCGTTCCGCTTCCGCCTTTTTTTGGCGTTCCATATTGTGTTTACGCTGCGCCTCCAGTTCCGCGAGCCGGTCTTTTTCTTGCTGCACCTGCTCTTCAACCTTGCGCACACGTTCTTGCTCACTTTGATGTTTGCGATCTTCAATGCGGCGGATTTTTTCCATTTCGGCCTGCACTTGGCGCTCATCTACCGCGACCGCTTGCAGCACTTGCAATTCTTCAGGCAACGGCGGGCGCGGCGTCCAATCGAAACTCAACACCAATAATACCGATGCCGCGGCATGTACTAGCACGGCGAATAAAAAGGCCAACGGATATTTGCGGATCAAACCCAACATAGTGTCATCGCTTCAATGGGCTCGCATCCAGTTGTTCGGTAATCAACCCCACGCTGGGCGCCCCGGCACGTTGCAGCAGGCTCATCGCCAACACGACCTTGCCATAATCCACGTGTTTATCACCACGCACGAGCACGTTCGTTTTTGGTTGCACACGCAACACCGCCGCGACGCGATTTACAAGTACTTGGTGCTCGATAGGTTTTTCCGCATTTTCACCAACATTTAGGTAATAGTTGCCATTGACGTCTACGGTCACAATCAACGGCTCTTGCACCTCGGTCTCTATCGCCTCAGAATTGGCCTTGGGCAATTCCACCGTCACCCCTTGTGTCAGCAACGGCGCCGTGATGACAAAAATGACTAAGAGCACCAGCATCACGTCGATGTACGGAACGACGTTGATTTGCGCCATTGCACGACGGCCTTTATTACTGCTGCCGGTGTTCATTTATGAACCTGACGTTGCAGGATGTTAAAAAATTCATCGGTAAATGCGTGATAGCGCGCACTCAAACGATCGACATCGGAAATGAAACGGTTGTAACCTATTACGGCGGGGATCGCCGCAAACAAACCGATCGCCGTCGCAATCAAGGCCTCGGCGATGCCCGGCGCGACCATGCCCAGCGTCGCTTGTTTCGCGCCGCCCAACGCACGAAATGAATTCATGATGCCCCATACGGTGCCGAATAACCCGATATACGGACTGGTGGAACCGACCGTGGCCAAGAACGGCAAATGCAGGTCCAACGCCTCGTTTTCGCGATTCAACGCGATGCGCATGCCGCGTTGCACGCCCTCCATGATCGTCGCCGGAGAGATATTTTCTTCCTTGCGCAGGCGCGCGAATTCCCGAAATCCCGCTTCGAAGATCGCCTCCAGACCGTTATCGCCGTGTTCGCGCTGCGCCTTCGCGATGCGCGTGTACAACGCACTCAAATCTGTGCTCGACCAGAAGGTCTTTTCAAACAGATCCGCGTTGCGTCGCGCGCGGCGCACCAGGCGCATTTTCGTGAAGATCACCGTCCATGACAACAGCGACGCGCCCAATAAAATGAGCATGACGCCCTGCACCAACGGGCTGGCGCCCAGCACCAAGTGTAATATGGATAGATCAACTCCCGTGCCCACGCTTTATCTCCGCATAAATTGAATTAGGCATACGTTGCGGCCGCAGTGTCTCGGCATCCAACGTCACGATTTTCACTTGAGCCCTGCACACCACGTTATCGGCATCTGCGTGCGGTTCCGCACCGTCTCCATTTTGCAACAATATGCGTTGCGTGAATTCCACTGAAAGACGATTCGCGTGGCTCACCGAGACCTCGACCAGCAGGCACTGATTGAATCGCGCCGATCGAACAAAATCTATCGTAATATGGCGCACTACAAAGATGATTCCGTCTATGCGCGACAGACGATCTTGTTCCAAGCCCAGCGTGCGCAACCATTCGGTACGACCCCGTTCAAGGAAATTCAGATAATTCGAGTGGAACACCACCCCCCCTGCATCGGTGTCCTCATAGTATACCCGCACCGGCCATAAAAATGCAGCCACGATTAGACCGCATCCTCATCCAGCGGTTCAGCCGCGGCCAATGTTGCCGCGATTGGCGCCAGGGTGGTTGCCGTCAAGCCGAAATGGCGGTAGGCGTGCGGCGTGGCGACGCGCCCTCGCGGTGTACGCACCATAAACCCTTGCTGGATCAAAAACGGTTCCAACACATCTTCTATCGTCCCGCGCTCTTCGCCGATGGCAGCCGCCAAATTTTCCACGCCGACCGGGCCACCGCCAAACTTTTCAATCATGGCTAAAAGCAATTTACGATCCATCATATCGAATCCCTGCTCATCGACATCCAGCATATCCAGTGCACGTTGCGCGACGCTGACCGTCACCTTGCCTTCCGCACGCACCTGGGCATAGTCGCGTACGCGACGTAGCAGGCGATTTGCAATGCGCGGGGTACCGCGCGCACGGCGCGCCAACTCAACCGACCCGGCATGGTCCATATCTATGTTTAAGATACGCGCGGAACGCTGCACGATGGTGGTTAAATCCGCCACATTATAAAATTCCAGGCGTTGCACGATGCCAAAACGATCGCGCAACGGAGAGGTGAGCAGGCCCGCGCGCGTGGTGGCGCCGACCAACGTAAAAGGCGGTAGGTCCAGTTTGATAGAACGCGCAACCGGACCTTCACCTATCATCAAGTCGATTTGATAATCTTCCAGCGCCGGGTAGAGCACCTCTTCGACGATCGCGGGCAGACGATGGATTTCATCGATAAATAACACATCTCGCGGTTCCAGATTGGTCAATATTGCCGCCAGATCTCCGGCACGTTCCAATACCGGGCCCGACGTTTGACGAAAATTCACGCCCAATTCGCGCGCGATGATGTGCGCCAGCGTGGTTTTTCCAAGGCCTGGCGGGCCATACAGCAGGACATGATCCAGCGCCTCGCTACGCCCCTGTGCGGCACTGATAAAAATATCCAATTGATCACGCACCGCAGGCTGGCCGATATAATCGGCCAACAACGTCGGACGCATCGCTCGGTCTACCGCGTCTTCTTGTTTTTTGTGCGCGGGGCTGATCAGCCGATCGGTTTCTATCATGCAGTCACCGCCGCTTGCAACGCCGTGCGTATGATTTGTTCTACATTCATGTCGCGCGTATCCACATCGTGCAGCATGCGGCTGATTTCTTGCGGCTTATAACCCAATCCCACCAAGGCCTGTGTCGCATCCTGCAACGCGTTTCCACGCGCCATTTGCGCCTTGGGCGGCACCGCGTCACCTGCACTATGTTCCGGTAAACGATCTTGCATCTCTACGCAAAGTCTTTCTGCGGTCTTTTTTCCTATGCCGGGGATGCGCGTTAATCGAGCGACGTCCTCTGTGCGGATCGCGCTCGCAAGATCTTCACTGTGCATACTCGACAACATTGCCAACGCCAGCTTGGGGCCAATACCGGAGACTTTTATCAGTTGACGAAAAAAGGTCTTATCTGCTTCGCTGCGAAACGCATATAACACATGCGCATCTTCGCGCACCGCAAGATGGGTGTACACAATGACCTCAGAGCCAACCTCAGGGAGATCGTAAAATACGGTCATAGGCGCGAATAATTCATAGCCCACGCCCCCTACATCCACCATCAAGCTAGGTGGGTGTTTACTCAATAAATTGCCACGCAGGCGCCCGATCATGCCGCACCCACCTTGTTACGCCATGCGCGCATCTGTGCGTGGCACATTGCAATCGCCAACGCGTCGGCAGCGTCTACCTGCGGTAATCCCGCGAGCTTCAAGCGGATTTGTGTCATCATCTGTATCTGTTCCTTCGTCGCGCGGCCCTGCCCGGCCACTGCCTTTTTGACCTCGTTAGGGCTGTACTCGAACACCGGGTGCATGTGCATCGCCACCGCGCACAAGGCCACCCCGCGCGCCTGCCCTAATTTGAGCGCCGTCGCGACATTGCTATGCATGAATACGCGCTCGATTGCAACTTCGTTCGGTGTGTATCGCGTCAGCAATTCACCCATGCTGATAAATAGCTCGCGTAATCGCCCTCCCAATTCACCATCACCGAGGCGAATACAACCGCTGGCGACGTAACTCACGCCGCGTTCATCCGCCTCAATGATGCCAAAGCCTGTGATGCGTGACCCTGGATCGATACCAAGAATACGTGTCACGTTACTTTCAATACAATTATCATGGAATACGTCGCTATATGTTGAGCCAACATGTCAACCCCAGGAGGAGAGCGCGTGTGATTGGAGCAAGTGTAGCATCCCTAGGGGCGTAGATTAACTCAGATTTTAGATTTAGCAGGACATTCCTTTAGACGTGCACATGCATCGTCGCAGCGCAGGGCCAGCGCGTTCGCCCTCGCCGCCTGTCGGACTTAGGCGATCGTAGCGAGGGAAACCACTCGAGGCAGATTTTTCGATCGGTTGAGACGAATAGCCGTCGCTATTTTACGGAAGGGATCGAAAAATATGGCCAATTCCGCAGTAAATCCGTCCTCCGTCCAACAGGCTGCTAGCCATCGGTATTGGAAGGAACAAAATCTATGGGGTAGATCAACGTCACTGCAGCCACTTCTTTTGCGCCAAAATCCAAAGATTTAATTTTAAGCACAATCTTTTTTTCAAACTCC
>JAOUGF010000205.1 GCA_029857925.1 Gammaproteobacteria bacterium | reverse complement strand
CAGGTATATACCGAACTCGGATCTGAGCGCATTCTTGTACAGTCGTGGGAATCCGGTGTTAAATTTTCAGATATTTTGCGCTGGCCGGATTATATGCAACACGCCATTGGAAAAATCCTGCTCCAAACATTGTTTAAAAGCGCGTTCGTCGTCGGAGAGGTGCACGCCGATCCGCACCAAGGGAATATGTTTTATCGCTACCGCAACGGATCACCTGAGGTTGTGCTTTTAGATTTCGGATGTACTGTACAAATTTCAGAAGCGGCGCGATTGGCGTTGTTAAAGTTAATCGTGGCGCTACATAACAAACAAGATATATCTCCGCTGTCCTGTTTTATCGCAATGGGATTCGAAGAAAAAAAACTCGACTACATTGCACAGCAACTGCCGATGTTGAGTAAGATTCTGCTCCGGCCGTTTGTCGAAAACGGCGCATTTCACCTGAGTTTGTGGCGTCTTGGCAATGATCTAACCGCACTTCTAGGTGAAAAACGCTGGTGGTTCAGATCCGCCGGTCCCGCGAATTTGCTATTACTATTGCGTGCGTTTCAAGGTGTCGTTACGCAACTGGAGGCGCTGCATTTTTACGATTCTTGGTGGGATATTCTCACCAAGACAGTTGGCGAGGAAGTGCTCACGCGCGCGCAGGAATATCCGTTGCCCTGTGCCAACGCCGCCACCGTCGCTACTTCACTGGGTGAACTTGCTAAGGAATTGAAGGTTAAGGTGTTGGAGGATAACCGTCCATTGGTATCGGTAAGTATGCCGGCGGAAGCCGCGTTGGATTTGGAACAATTGATTCCTGAGGATGTTATGAAACATTTAAAAATGAGCAAAGACTTGGATATCGCCGCGATATTGCTGCGGATACGTGACAGCGGGCTAGTGCCGCAAAATATTTTTGACACTCAATTTGGAAATCGAAGTTACCGAGTTTGGCTGGAATAGCCGGAAATAGATATTAATGATGCATTGCACTACTTATTAACTTTTTACACTGTGAAAAAATGGCTAAACGTCTGCCCAGACAATCTTCAATACAGGTGCTTGATCGCGCGATGTCTTTGCTCGACGCGTTGACACATACTGATCAACCTTTATCTTTGAAGACGCTTTCACTTACTACCCAGTTAAATCGCTCCACCGCATGTAGAATTCTAGATGCATTGCAACGTCACGGCTATGTTGAAAAGGCCGGTACCGGGTTTTATCGTTTGCCAGAGATCAAAACCAATCCCTTAAATATGCGCTCCATTCCGGAAATGGCAGAAGACTTAACCGCTATAACGTCGGTTAACGACAAGTTGGAGCAATCAATTGCATTACCGGAATGCGTGGATAGCTGCATACATTCACCCGAACCGATCATTGAGGTGTTGGCGATGGACACCCTGGTGCGCGTACGTGATGCAATAAATGAAACCGTCAGTCTTGCCCGGTTTGATAACGGCGATGTCATTTTCACGCGCTGTGTCGGCTCACAACGCGTACCCGTCACGGAAATTTCGGAAGGTATGCGCCTTCCGTTGCACCTTACCGCCTGCGGAAAATTATGGTTAGGAGAACAAGGTATCGAGATTACGCTCGAATATAATGTTCAACGCGGAAAATTCGCGGCCTCAACGTTGAATTTTATTGAAGAAGAAAATATCCTACACGAATCACGCCGTGCATTTAAAAGAGGGTATGGAAATGAATCTGAAGAGACACAGCCGGGTATCGCGAGCATCGCAACATTAATCTATGATCGTAGCGGACCCATTGCTGGACTAAGTATTCATGCACCGATTGCTCGATTGGATCAACGCTGGGCTGCAGTTTTAAAAGCGCACACGCTTTTGCTCACACAACAACTCTGTCTGCAACAAGCCGCTTAACACCTCTCCCGTTGCCCAGTTTAACGCCGGAATTCCCCTTTCGACATCGTTGCGCGAACGATTAATGCGTTAAATGTGTTAGTAGCAAGGCATATGGCACGGGGAAATCTGAGCTAAAGAGTTGCGATCTCCAATGCTGCAAGAATCTTCAACGCGTCAGTAGTTGATTCGCCACAGGTGTCCGGCGCCGCGCGAAAGGATGCACATACGAGTGGGCGATCTGACTGGCCAAACAGTTGGCATAATCCAAGGGCATCCAGTTGTATGCACGTCACCCCGGCGGGTTTCCCAAAAGGCATTCCTGGAATGAATGAACTTATAGAAGGCGCCATACAACACGCGCCGCAACCTGGTCTACAGTCCATTGAGGGTACCTCTAAAAATTCGCTGACGGGCGCTTCGCGTCGTTGGCAAGTAGCTCAAAATGTGGGGCCGCGTAGCGGTAGACTCCGTGTAAACTGCGCTTTTTAGCCCCTTTCCGTCTAGCGCTGCATCCCCTGATCGAATTTTTAGAGGTACCCTCGTGCCTACACGCACAAAAATTGACATAATTCTTTGTATATCAAAGGGTTTTCACATTGTGCAACCCGTAACCGCGATAAAAAAAGAAAGGCCGCTACGGAGAGCGGCCTAAGAAATTGGTTGCGGGGGCTGGATTTGAACCAACGACCTTCGGGTTATGAGCCCGACGAGCTACCGGACTGCTCCACCCCGCGTCTGAAGTGTGGCGTATTATAGCACCGGGCGCTGGGATTGCAAGCAATACTATCGCAAGGTTGCAGTTTAGTTTATGGTAAGCTAGAGTGCCTGCTCAAGCTCCTTAACCATTAGTGAGTCTAAATCCCTATATGAAATTGCTTTTTGATTTTTTCCCTATAATCCTTTTCTTCATCGCCTTTAAATTTTTTGGCATCTATACTGCGACGGCGGTCGCTATGGGAGCAACAGTAGCGCAAGTCATATTCACGCGTATCAAATACAAGCGCCTAGAACCCATGCACCTGGTTACATTGGTCATCATCGGCGTATTCGGCGGCGCCACCTTGTGGTTGGCGGATGAGATATTCATCAAGTGGAAACCAACCGCCGTCAACTGGGTGTTAGGAATAGTATTTTTAGTGAGCCAGTTCGTGGGCGAAAAAACGCTGATAGAACGCGCAATGAACAGTGCTGTCCAATTGCCCAAGTTCGTTTGGATTCGCCTGAATCTGAGTTGGGTACTGTTTTTTATCGTCAGCGGTCTGATTAATCTTTACGTTGTCTACAATTATGACACCGAAACATGGGTAAACTTCAAATTATTCGGTTTATTGGGGATGACGGCGTTATTTGCTATCGTGCAGGCGATGTATATTTCGCGGTATATAAAGCCTGAGGACACACCCTCTTCGCGTGGAGGTCATTGATGTATTATGCAATAGTCGGGGAAGATATCGACCATAGCCTGGAACGCCGAATGGCGGCGCGCCCAGCGCATATCGAGCGCTTGACCCAACTTCAAAATGCCGGACGCTTGCTGACGGCAGGGCCGTTCCCTGCGATAGACGCGGCAGATCCCGGCCCTGCGGGATACTCCGGCAGCTTGATAGTCGCTGAATTTGCAAGCCTGGACGAGGCTCGCGCATGGGCAGATCAAGATCCCTATTTATCTGCCGGTGTGTACAGAAATGTCATCGTTAAACCCTTTCGCAAGGTATTCCCGCAATGACGCCTATTAAAGATCGCGCAGCTTATATTGAAGAACGTCTCACCACCGCACTCAGTCCGGTCAAAATCGAAATCGTTGATGACAGTCATCGGCATGCGGGGCACGCCAGCGCGCGGGGCGGGGGCCACTTTCAAGTGACTATCGTGTCCGCCGCTTTTTCCGGTAAATCGCTCATCCAAAGGCATCGATTGGTTTATGACGCACTGCAAGACGCAATGCGTGACGAGATTCACGCGCTGAGTATAAAGGCGTATACACCTGACGAAACTATTCGATAACACAGAAATCAAGGACCCTCTATGCGCGCCCTCTCGTCAGTTAGTTTTATCTTTTTAATTACGTCAGCCCCTCTTGCGGTGCAGGCGGAGGACCCTACAGTCAACGCACCGGTTGCGGTCGTGAATGGCACACCTATTTCAACGCGCAGTTTTGAGCTTTATCGCCAATTGCGCCTAGGAAGTGAGGGGGACGCCATTTCCGATGAACAGCGCCAAAAATTAGTAGAAGAATTGGTGAACCGGGAACTGATTTATATGGAAGCAGGCGCCATTTTAAAAAATCCCGATGTTCAACAGGAAATTCAAGAACAAACACGCAATATAGTGACGCGTTACCGAATTCGTAAACTGTTGGATGATCACCCCCCTAGCGAAGGTGAAATGAAACGCGTTTACAAACAGCAGGTTGTCGAGGCCGCATCTACGGAGTACCAGGCTCGTCACATACTCGTGGAAACCGAAAAAGAGGCCTTGGATATTGTCATTGAGTTGGATAATGGAGCGGATTTTTCTGCACTGGCAAAAAAGAAATCCATGGGATCCTCTGCGCCACACGGCGGTGATCTCGGTTGGTTCGCGCCGAATCAGGTGATGAAGCCTATCGCGGATGCCGTATCACATACAGCTGTGGGGAAATATACGGACAAGCCAATACAAACCGATTTCGGTTGGCACGTCATCCTCGTAGAAAACAAGCGCAAGGCCGAACCGCCGACGTTTGAAGATGTCGAGAAGCAAGTACGCATTATTGTGGAAAATAAAATTATCGGTGAATTTATTTCCGGTTTGCGCAACAAGGCTACCATTAAATTGGGCACCGGAATCAAATAAGCTTTGTTGCACCCATTTTTCAAACAGGCCGCCCTTAGTCCCCGTCGTAACCGATGGATCAGCTTTGGGCGCCGACCTTCAATCTTTCCCCACCAATTCCAAGAACATTTTCTCATCTAAGACCTTTACGCCAAGTACTTGCGCCTTTTCCAGTTTCGAGCCCGCTTCCTCCCCTGCAACCACGAAATCGGTCTTCTTGGAAACACTGCCACTGACCTTGGCACCTAAGCGTTGCAACTGCGCCTTGGCCTCGTCGCGAGACATCTGCGTTAATGTGCCCGTGAGCACAAACGTCTTCCCTTGTAGCGGCGCGTCATCGCGTTTGCCTGCGGGGGGTGGCCAGCAAATATCCTGCGCCAATAATTTCGCGATGGTTTCTTTGTTGTGGCTCTGGCGAAAAAACGCGGCGAT
>JAOUGF010000204.1 GCA_029857925.1 Gammaproteobacteria bacterium | reverse complement strand
AACAAGTCGCAATTTTGCCCGATTTGTCCGCCGGTTGTTCGATGGCCGACATGGCCAATCTCGCGAAGGTCGAACGCGCATGGCGTGAAATTTCCCGTGTGTTGGATCCCGATCAACATATCACACCGGTCACCTATATCAACTCCGCCGCCGATTTGAAGGCCTTTTGCGGGCGTCACGGCGGCATCGTGTGCACCTCGACAAATGCGCGCAAGGTGCTGGATTGGTCGTTTGCGCAACGCGAGAAGGTGCTGTTTTTCCCCGACCAACATTTAGGTCGCAATACCGGCTATCGCATGGGCATACCACTCGACGCGATGGTGGTGTGGGACTACGAGTTGCCTATGGGCGGCCTGACCGAGGATCAAATCCGGCATGCGAAGATGATCTTATGGAAAGGATTTTGTTCAGTGCATCAAATGTTTCAACCGCAACATATTGATACGTTTAAACAAAAATTTCCCGAGACACAGGTCATTTCGCACCCGGAATCTTCATTTGAGGTGTGTCAAAAGTCGGATTATGTAGGCTCTACGGAGTTTATTATCAATACGATCGCCGCCGCCGCCCCCGGTACACGCTGGTTGGTGGGCACAGAATTGAATCTGGTCAACCGTCTCGCCGAACAATTCAAGGTGCAGCATAAACATGTGCATTTTATGGCGCCCACTGTTTGCATGTGCTCCACCATGTATCGCATAGACCCGCCGCATTTGGCATGGGTGTTGGAAAATTTGGTGGAAGGTAAGGTGGTGAATCAAATCCACGTCCCAATTAAAACCGCCGTCGAGGCGCGAGAATCGCTAGTGCGTATGTTGGCGATATAAGCGACGAAGAGTACTGGCTTGCGTTTAGTAATTACTTCCGCTACGATCTAATCTCAACCCCTTATTTGGCGGCCGCACGGTCGCCATTTTTTTGCCCGAAATTTTGCTTAGGCATACAAAATTTGCCAGGTTCATGGAACAATTCTAAATATCTGTCGGTTAGCTGTTGCTATTCAATTGATTGATATGGTATTTGTATGGGATGCGTGGAATGAGGGCCAAGTGCATTAAATATAGAGCCCATCCTAGCGGTCCAAAAGAATATGCCCCCTCCAAGTCACAACAATGACATGTAATATATGCTAAATGCTTCATTAGGTGCTATGCACAAATTCGTGCGCAGCTAATTGGAATCATTCTAAGAGTCTTTGGGGTGGTGACCCACGGGCGAGGAAATTTGAATGAATTTTGTACCACCAGGTTGGGCATATTCGCTGCGCGTAAAATTGATATTGGCAGCCGTGTTGGTCGAAGTGGTGATGTTGACCTTGCTGGTTGGCAATAGTGTGCGCCTAATGCATTCGAGTTTGACAGAGTTGCTGGACACGCGATTAGGTGAGCTCAACAAGTTGTTAAGTGTCAGCTTGGCCACGCCTTTGGTTCAACGCGATTTTGCGACCACCCAGGAAATCCTCAACAGTTTACGCGCGCAGGAAGGCATCGAATATTTGGTGCTGGACAATGCGTCCGGTGAACACGTCGCCTCTAGCGGTTGGTCGGCGATCCCAAAAGAACACGATGATCCAGATTTATTAAGCTCACGCGTCAGTGTTGAAATGTCTGGCATCAAATATGGAACGCTTTACTACGGTGTATCCACCGAATTTCTCAGCTTAGCCAAAAATCGCATTATTCGCGAAGGCGCCTTCATCGCTATTTTTGAAATTATATTGTCTGCGGCATTATTGGCGGCGTTAGGGTTGTGGCTGACGCGTCATATTCGCGCGTTAACGTTTGCGAGTGAACAAATTGCACGCGGGGAATTGCCAAATCCGATACCTGTGCGCACACGTGATGAAGTCGGGCAATTGGCGCATTCATTTAACTGGATGGCCGGTGCGATACGCCAGCGGATATTTGAATTGGGTGCCAGCGAAGAACGCTTTCATGCGATTGCAGATTACACCTATCATTGGGAAAGCTGGTATGACGCGGCGCAAAAATTGGTATGGTTGAATCCGTCTGTTGAACGTATGACAGGCTACACCGTGCAAGAGTGCATGGACTTGGGGAATTTTCCTTTTCCTTTAATTCTCGAAGAGGATCGCGTGCGCGCGCACAACGAATATCGTGTGTATGTTCCCTATAGTCGCGGTATGACGGAGTTTCGTGTGCGCCGCAAGGACGGCACCGTATTTTGGGGGCAAGCGAGCTGGCAACCGATATATGACGGCGCTGACCGTTACATCGGGATACGCAGCAGCATTCGTGATATAAGCGCGCAAAAGGAGGCCGAACGCGCGTTACAGGCGAATATCGATATTCTACGGCAAATCCAAGCGGACCAGCGAAGGCTGCTCTCTTTGTCGCAGCAAGATCAAGCGCGTATGACGTCATTGTTGGCGGCGATTAAACACGGTATCCTGTTTGAAACTGCGGATCACCGTGTCGCCTACTACAACCCGGCGTTCAAACTGCTTTGGAAAATCGCTAGCAATGTCAACTTATCGGGGCGGCCGATAGGAGACTTGTTGACGCGCTATGCCAAGGCGCATCCAAAACAAGACGATCAATTATGGAATGTCTTTGAAGTCGCTGAAGCCAATGATTCGCATGAAGCGTATGAAGTCGTCTTGGCGGACGGACGCACGGTCACTCGCGATTTTTTCGCTGTGCGTGACGGGGACAGTAATATCGTCGGCCGGTTATGGATGTTTGAAGACGTAACCAAAGAACGACAGACTGCAGAGCAAATGATCTATCTCGCTGAACGCGATTCCTTGACCGGCTTATTTAATCGTCATCGTTTTCATGAAGAAATGAATCGCACTTTGGATATCGTCCAGCGTAAACAGTCTTCCGGCGCGCTGCTGTTTTTTGACTTGGATGGGTTTAAGCTCGTGAATGATACTTTCGGTCACAGTGCCGGTGACGCGATACTGATACGTGTTGCGAACGAGGTCGCGACACTGGTGCGCCGCGGCGAAGTATTCAGCCGTTTTGGGGGTGATGAGTTCGCAGTGTGTTTAAGCGAGGCGGGCCAGCAGGATGCGGAAGTATTGGCGGAACGCATCGTGCGATCTATCGGGCAGATTCCGTTTATGTTTGGTGAGCGCAAATTGCGCCTGACGGCCAGTGTCGGTATCGCCCTATTTCCGCAACATTCCATTTTGGCGGATGAGTTGCTGATGCATGCCGATACCGCGATGTATCAGGCCAAAGAATCGGGTAAGGCGGCATGGTGTGTATATCGACCGGCATTGGATGGTGCGAGTAAAAGTGTAGCGCGCTTGGCGTGGAATAGCCGCATACAAAATGCGCTGGACAATAATTTGCTCAGAGTGCACTACCAAGGCATATACAGCGCGGATGGTCATCGCTTACACCACATGGAAGCGTTGGTGCGGATGGTGGATGAAACAGACATAGAGCAAGTGATTATGCCCGCGCAATTTATTTCCTATGCGGAGAAGACCGGAAAAATTGTTGAAATAGATCGCTGGGTGATTTTACATACATTGGAAACGTTGGCGCGTTCCCCGAGGTTGACGGCGATTGCCGTGAATATTTCCGGAAAATCGTTGGATGATCCGCAGTTTCCTCAATTTATAATCGAAAATTTACGCCTATACGGGGTTGCGCCGCAACGCCTGATGATCGAATTGACGGAGACGAATGCGGTTTCAGATCTACACGACGCGCAGCGTTTGATTGAGCGTCTGCAAGAACACGGGTGCGCGGTTTGTCTTGACGATTTCGGTGCAGGTTTTGCGTCGTTCACCTATTTAAAGCACCTACGCGCCAATATTTTGAAAATTGACGGACAATTCATTCGCGACCTTCCGCATGATGCGGACAATCAGGTTTTCGTAAAGGCGATGGTGGAGGTGGCGAAAGGTCTGAATAAACAGGTGATCGCGGAATATGTCGAAGATTTGGCGACCCTGCAGATGTTGCAAACGATAGGCGTGGATATGGTACAAGGTTATTTTCTGCACCACCCTGCACCGGAGTTATTGATGGAGGAGGCGTTGAGTGCTTAGTCCAGTTGGTCGGCTGTTCGCCGTCCTGTGTTTCGCGCTTGCAGGCGGGACGATCGCCACAGGCGCGCATGCGGAAAATGCGCTACGCCTTGGGCTTTTGCCTTATATCAGTCCGCGACAGCTGGTGGAAACCTATAAGCCGCTGAAAATGCATCTGGAGCAAACATTAAATCGTCCAGTGATCTTGGAGACCGCGCGGAATTTCAGTGAATTTGCGCTTTCCGCAACACGTTATGAATACGATATCTATTATGCACCGCCGCACTTTGCGTTGTTGGCGGAACAAGAGAGCGGGTATCGACGCCTCGCGAAATTTTCGGTTGCACTTTATGGGGCGGTGTTAGTGCGTAAAGACGGTCCGGTGCAAGAGCCCGCAGAGTTGCGAAATCGGAAGATTGCGATGCCGGATTTTACTGCGGCGGTGACGTTTTTGGGGGAAAGCTGGCTGCGGGATGAAGGGTTGACTCCGGGTCAGGACGTGCATGTCGAATATTTCGTGTCGCATTCTAACGCCTTAATGGCGGTGCTGAATCGCTCGGCGGACGCGGCGGTATTGGCACCGAGTATAAATCGTGCCACGCCGCCGAATCAGCGCGAAAATTTGCGTGAGCTGGCCCGAACCGCCAGTGTCGCGCGTACGATGTTTATGGCCTCGCCTAAGCTTGCTGAAGAAGAGTATCAGCAAATTCGCCTGGCGATGCTTGCATTTACACCGCAGGGTACGGGTAAGGATTTTTTTGCGCGCACCGGATACGGCGATATTAATGAAATTACCGACGCCGACATGGACAGCGTAAGAGGTTTTATCCCTTTGCTAAAATCGCGTTCACAACATAAAAATAACTGAATGACTTAGTTGTTAATGTGGTTCTTAGTTTGAATTACGCTGCAACCTGTGCCCGGTGGGGCGGCGGCGCCCTTAGTTTCCTCTCCATTCTATTTTCGGTAATTGGCGCAACACAATGCGCCGTCCACGCACTTTACCCCCATCCATACCCCACGCCATATTCTTGATTTCGGCAGACTGTGGCGTAGCGCGCTCACCCATTGGGTGAACATTACAATCGCGATAATAAACTTATTGCAATGGCGGTTAT
>JAOUGF010000203.1 GCA_029857925.1 Gammaproteobacteria bacterium | reverse complement strand
TCCTTCGGCTTAGCCTGCCCGATGGGCTCCGGCTTGGGCGGAGGCGTCTGTTGCTTTTGAATCAGTAATTTTGCCAAGCGCGGCGGCACCGCTTCTTGTTTTTCACGCGTTTGTTCGCGCACCGGCAACCATGGCACCACAAAACCTAGCACTAAAAATAAAAACACTACGCGCTGCCATACGCGACGAAAACGCGCCTCTTGATCGGGAAACAACATCCCCAGCTCAAATGTGACGTGATGTGCAGTTGCAGTGACCCTAACCATGTCCCGCCGCCTTCTGCTGTACGGCCAAAGAAATATTGCCATATTGCGCGTCTGCACAGGTCAGCATGATCTTTTTCAAGACTTTAAACGGTAGATTCTTGTCGCCAATGATGGTCACCGCACCGTTAAAATCAGCGCGTTTGCCCTCTACATTTTTTTGACGATGGTATTCGAGTTCGGTACGCAGGGCTTTTATCAGTGACGCCTCTTCGGTAAGCAGCGTCTCCATTGCCGCCAATTTCCGGCCTTGAATAAAGACACCTTGCGCATTAATTAGAATTACCAATGTCTGCTTTGGCTTTTCTTGGGCAGTAGACTCTGGCAACTTGACACCGGTTTTACCAGGCAATACTTCAACGTCTCCGGTATTCACTAGTAGAAAAAACACAAGTATAGTAAAGATATCCATCATCGAGACCAAATTGATGGACATAACGTGTTTAGCCTGTTCACGACGGCGTTCCCGACGTTCCTCGAATAGCCGAAAACGTTTCACCTGCCACCCTCCGCCCTGGGAGGAGCCTCACCCACTGTCACCTCGGGAAACAATTCTAGTTGCCCGCTGCGCGTGACTAACGCACGAGAAAAATCCATAGCATGCACAATATCGTCATACACGACGTCGGATTCGGCCAAAATAATAACATCCCGTTTCTGCGGGTGGCTGGCCTTATATTGCGCAAGCATGCGGCCCATACCGGCGAAATCATAACCCTGCCCCGTCTTCGCCAATAGTTGCGGGGATACACCGCGCCCGGAACGTATCTCGATCAGTTCACGCCTAAGGATGATCTCCAAGACCGCGGCGTCCGTGTCTTCTACTGCGGTAGCGCCCACTTGGGGCAGGGCCAGCTCCAACACGCTGATATGCGAGAATACTGCAGTAATCAAAAGAAACGGTACCAGCGCCACCATTAAATTCATAAACGCGGTGATGTCTAATTCCGGCGCCGCGTGACTGCGTCTTCGCATGCGGGTGCGCAACATTTGTCGTTCCTTTACTTGGATTGCCGCGTGGCGACCAAATTAACAAATTTCACGGCGGAGGTCTCGATCCCGTCGATAATCTCCGTTGTTTTGGCCTGTAACATCGTATAGATCAACACCAAGGGAATCGCAACAATCAATCCAAATGCCGTGGTATTCATCGCGACGGAAATGCTTGAAGATAACAAATCGGCCTTCTGCGCGGGATCGGCATGGGCGACCGCCGTAAATGCCTCGATCAACCCGATAATCGTGCCCAACAAGCCCAACAATGTCGCGACATTTGCAAAGGTGGCAAGGTAATGCGTGCGTTTCTCGATGCTTGGCATCACTTCCATCAAGCCCTCCTGCAATGCCGCCTCAACATCCAGTGCGTTACCATTGGCGCGCAGACGGCGCAAACCATAATTCACGACGTGACTGAGTGCAACTCCGCTCATACTCAACTCCTGCGCTTCATTAAAACGCGCGTCGTTGAGCAACGGGTACACGCGTTGCCAATAGGCCAAATTCACACGACGCGCCTGCCACAAAAACACATAGCGTTCTATCGCGATCGCGAGTCCGCCCGCCAGAATCAACATGATAGGGTACATAAAAATGCCCCCTTCTTGGAAAAATCGAATCACTGTCGTAACACTATCCATGACCACCTCTCACTCGTAAATACACCGCTAATTCGCCGCCGCGGAACCCGGAACGGAACGTTGCAATACATTGTGCAACTCAATTTTGCGCCTGAACTGCTCAGGCTCTATCGGCGTCAACTCTTCAGACAATACGCTCTCGATTTTTATCCCGGACATTTCGGAGGACACTGCGTCGCGCCAAGGGATGATCACCATAGACTTCGGTGCCTCACGATTCCCGAAGACCGTCATACCGACACCGGAAGTCGGCGCCTCCTCTGCGGCTTCCACCCACGTCGCGCCAAAAAGCAACAACAAAATAATGACCATTCTCGCCATATCGACCTCGTTTTCAATCGCCACTGGCATGCATACGCGCCTTCAAATCATCCAGCCAAACACGCACCTCTTTGCTTTCAGCGCCTGTCAAGCGCAAAAACTGCTGATAATGCTGTACTGCCTTAGGATAGTCCCTGAGATACAAATCGTATAATATACCCAAATTGTAGTGCGCATCGGCAAAGCTTTGATCTACATCTAAGCAACGCTCGTAGGCGTGGGCCGCAGCCTCGAACTGCCCTTGCTGTCGCTTAACCACGCCTAACAAATTGAGGTATTCGACCCGTTTGGGATTGCGCGCCAATGCATCCACGAGTACGCGCTCCGCATCATCCAATCGCCCTTGCTTTCGGTATAGAACTGCGAGGTTTGCATAGGGGCCTGTATAATCGGGCTGTGCCTTTACAATTTGCTTAAAGTCCCGCTCAGCATCCGCGTCGCGGTTCTGGCGCAAAGCCGCCACCGCCTGCGCGTAGAGGCGTTGCAATTCGACGGAATGCCCCGTATCGCGTGAAGATGATTTCAGTGCGTTTTCTTTTTTCTCCGACACCTGCTTGTGAGGCAGGGCCTCCGGCTGCCGTGCGGCGCCTCCTGCGCATGCATACATCGCGAGGCATAGGCTCGCCAAGCCGATCTTAGTCGATGGTCGCAAATACGGATTCACTGCGTTCCGCCTTTGAATAGCGCGCCGGTTTCAATTGTTTCAACGCAGCAAAGCTGCGTTGCACCCACACATCGTACAATCCGTCTTTGGCGCGGCCCACATTCGCTTCGTACAAAGCAATGGCCTTTTCCTCGAACGGCACCGCCTCTTCTTCCAACTGTAAATCGTATTGTTCACGTTCATCCTTTGATAACCTTTTGGGTCGTTCGGATGACAATATTTCCCGGCCAAACCATTGATACAACTCCGCCACCCGGTGCGTGCTCCCGGTGATCGCCTCACCCACCGCGAACTCACCAACACGCCCATACGCCGCCAGTGCGACATCCATCGCTTGTTTTTTCCGAGCTAAGCTCTTTTTGAGCGGTAACGTAAGTTTAATCGTATTAAACGTGTCAAATCGCTTGTCAGCCAACATTAGGGCCAATTTACTGAGTTCGCTCAGGTCCGCGGCGGAAAGCATACTTCGTTGAGACAATCCCAACGCAACCGCAGCTTTTGCGGTTTCTTCGAAACTATTCTGACGAGTGATATTGTACAAATTGGCCAAACGAATGGTCGCATGCAGATGCATGTCTTTGGGTTCAACATACCGCTGTCGAAAACGTTCATAAGCCGCAATCGCTTTATCCAGTTTCTTATCGGCCGCCCACAATTCCGCCGCTTGCCAAGCCGCCAAGCGTTTGGTTTCCTGATCTTGCGACTGCTGCTCCACTGCGTCATATTCTGTCGCCGCTTTGGCGTTTTGTCCTAACCGAATGTAAGCCAGTGCAAGCTTTTCACTAACGCCCGAACGCAGCTCATGCCGCGGGAAACGCCCCCGAAACTCTTCCAGCAACGCTGCCGCTTCCGCCCATTTTTCTTGTTGCAGCAATACCGTCGCGGCATTAAACAACGCCACGGGTGCGACGGAAGTGCCACCCCCCTCCAGCGTGACTTTTGTAAACCCTGTAATCGCTCCGGTCAAGTCGCCGGCAGTTAATCGTTGTTCTGCACGTTTAAAAGCGATTGTCGCCATGCGTTCCCGTGCGTCAGCATCAAGCTTATTTTTCCCATCACTCAACGCCAATGCGGCACGATAGTATTGCTCAGCGCCTTCTAGATTATTCTCCTGCGTCGCCACCTGCGCGGACACCAACAACGCCGATTTGCGATATTGCGCCTGAATATTTTTCGAGTCTTTTTGCAACAGACCTTCAGCGACCGCCTTCGCTTGCGCAACATCCCCAAGCTCCAGAAACAATTCCGCGCTATGTGCCAGCACCATAGGCACACGTGTGTCATGCGGGAAATATTTCGCGAATCGCAACCCCCCCAACGCCGATTGGCGCCGCCACGCAGGTTTTTGGGCATCTTTGGCCAGTTGCGCCAGCTTTTCCAAGGTTACGGTCAGTGCATACCCGGCCTCTACAGCCTTTGGATGCTCACCCGCCTCATACGCAGTGCGCGTATATTCTTTCATCGCCTCCGCATATTGTCCTTGCTCAAACAACAACTCCGCCAGCAAAAAATTAACATTTCCGATATCCGCAGCGCTCTGAAACCACGCCAGATAGTTCTTATACCACTTGATCGCCTCAACTGCGTGCTCCGCGCGATGCGTGGCCTGCGCCTGAGCGTGATGGAACGCCGCCAACTGAGTAACCACCTTACCCAGCTTTTCACTCAATTCACTCTGCGTCGCTGTATCCTGTAAACGCCAAAAATTAGACGTGGGATTAAATTTTTCGGCAAATTGCGCCCGACTCACCCACAGCAACGTCGTTTGCTTGCTCATCTCATAAATATCAATCACACGCAATTGAAAGCGCACGGCCTCCGCGCTCACCGGAAATGTTTGCACATAGGCCTGACACACTTCAGCGGCTTCTTTATAGCGTTCTTGTTTCAGATAGTTGTTCACCACATATTGATAAAAGACGGCTTGATCCGCGCGCGCTGGCCGGGCGCGAAAATACTCAGGCAAACCCTCCGCGCCTTTACTATAGGCGAAGCTTAGGGTGATCACGTTGATCAAATCACGACGCATCTCGCTCGCACCGGCATCGTATTGCACCTTCGAGACAAACGGATCATCTGGCATGTGTAGCTCGTCGTACAAGACCAGAAAGACGTCAATCGCAGGGAAAAAACGCTCCTGTTTAAAGATTGACCAACCTAGTTTGTATAAGGCGTTTAGGTAGTATTGTGTGCGCGTACCGTTGGCAATTACCGCCCGATAGGCCTTCTCGGCACCCGCGTATTCTCCCGCC
>JAOUGF010000202.1 GCA_029857925.1 Gammaproteobacteria bacterium | reverse complement strand
TTGCTGGCGCGTAAGCGTTTCTGTGCGTTGCTGATCGCGATTTGGGCGATTTGCTCACCTAGGTCGGCGTGTTGCCCCAACCAAAAACTAAAATTATCTTTTATCACCGACGCCACAAACGCTGCAGATTCGCGTGAGGAAAGGCGTTCCTTCGTTTGCCCTTGAAACTGCGGTTCTTGCATTTTGAGCGACAAGATATAGCAACACTGATCCCACACA
Source organism: Gammaproteobacteria bacterium (assembly GCA_029857925.1). Taxonomy (GTDB): domain Bacteria; phylum Pseudomonadota; class Gammaproteobacteria; order S012-40; family S012-40; genus CAKKRP01. The sequence goes on along the minus strand of JAOUGF010000202.1, from coordinate 4,931 downwards.
TCCTCCGGCGAGATCTTTACGCCGCGCGGCAGAATATTGCGAAACTCGCAAAATTCACGCAACGCGTCCGTGAGCCCCGTGCGCAACCCGTTGACGTGGGTGCCGCCTTGCGCCGTCGGTACTAAGTTTACATAGCTCTCGCCGACCACCTCGCCGCTGTCCGCCAACCACGTCACGGCCCAATCCACCGCCTCCTTTTCGCCGCTCATCGCGCCGACAAAGGGCGTTTCCGGTACCGTCACGGCATTGCCCACCGCCTCGCGCAAATAGGTGGTCAGCCCGTCTTCGTAGTACCACTCGTCGGATTCTCCGGTCTGTTCATCTTTGAACATTACACGCAACCCAGGGCACAACACCGCCTTGGCGCGTAGGATGTGCCGCAATTTGGGCACCGCAAACTTCGGTGTATCAAAAAATTTAGGATCCGGGAAAAATTTCAGTGTCGTGCCGGTTTCCTTTTTATCTATCGTGTTGACGGGTTTAAGCGCCGCATCCGGTTTTCCGTTGCTGTAGGATTGGTAATATTCACGCCCATTACGACGCACCCACACTTCTAATTTTTTTGAAAGCGCGTTCACGACCGACACGCCGACGCCATGCAAGCCGCCGGAAAACTTGTAATTCTCGTTGGAAAATTTACCGCCTGAATGCAATCGCGTCAGTATGACTTCGACACCTGAAACCTTTTCCCCTGGGTGCATATCCACAGGCATGCCGCGGCCATCATCAGAGACTACCAAGCTGCCATCTTTGAACAACACCACGCCGATGTGCCGGGCGTGCCCTCCAAGGGCCTCATCCACGCTGTTGTCTATCACTTCCTGCGCAAGGTGATTGGGACGTGAGGTATCGGTATACATGCCCGGTCGCTTGCGCACCGGATCTAGCCCTGTGAGTACCTCAATTGCCGATGCGTCATAAACTTTTACCATGGGTTTAGCGGTTTTCCCTTATGCAAGTCACGGAATTAAAGACTCTTTCGAGCCCCAAAAGTGTCGTTACGGTAACCAACTCCCGCCTGAACGTCAATATCACATCGGTAAAACGCCACGTCAGGGTGCGCGTGCTTGACATATTTCACGCACAACTATTGTGGCATAAGCGCCAGATTCTAGACTAAAGGCCAACTGCACGTGGTCTTTCGCAACTTCCACCTGCAGCGCCTGCACCATTAACACCAAACTCCGGCGTTCTTGACGCATATCCCAGTGGGCCAGGCCCGCACACAGCGCCGGAAACTGATCTCCAATCCGCCGTTCGAGTGCCGCAACATCGCCGCCACTACGCAGTTCACCCTTACCCCACATCGGCCCGGTAGGGTGTATATCGTGTTCCGCAACGCGACTTTTCAAGGTGTCATCCAATGTTGTGACTGGAAAAATACTATGCGTTCCAGCCAACATCATCACGTCCCCTGCGCATATTTCGTTCCATGTACGCTGGGTAACGCGCTCCGCAAGCACCTCATTGAATATCCAGGAACGCGCAGCGGACAATAACATACCGCGCTCATGCGGCGAACGCGGTCGATATTGCCCGGCAAAAAACGCGGTTGCTCGTTCTATGTTGTCTCCTGCGCGGCCAAACCGCTGCTCACCAAAATAATTAGGCACACCGTGCGCACGTATCAGCGCAATCCGTGCGGCCACAGTCACCGGGTCGAGGGCCGCATTACGCAACACCAATTCAAATGCATTGCCTCTTAACGCACCGATTTTTAACTTTCGCGTGTGCCGTGTGACCTCGACGATGCGCAGGTGTTCGTCCTCCAAACCGTGCCACGCGGGTTCCTGTGCGCCTTTTAAATCCACGCTAAACCATTGCGTGGTGATTGCGTGTTTGTCTTTTAAGCCCGCATAACCGACATCTACTGCCCGCACACCACAAAATTTTACAATCCGGCGTACGACCTCTTCCGTCGTCAATGACTGTTTTTGCAGCAATAAATACGCATGTTGCCCCTGCCCGGTGAGATCAAATCCAAGCTGTTCGCGCACGCGAAAATCTTCGGGCCGTTGTTTGATGTCCGCGTCGCCGATCGGCCCGCCATAGGCGTATGGCCAATGTGCGATCAACGGGTGTACTAATTGTCCCATAGCTATTCAGTTTCCTGGACTTTTTGCCGATAAGTTCACTATATTCTTAGGGCGATGTGACGTGATATGCAACAAATGGCATTGAAAACTAACGAAAAAATTCCCCACACGGAATTAGTGCGTTTCTTGGACTATTGCACCGTGCGCAAGCTGCCGCCGAAACGCGCGATTATCAAACCCGGCGACCCTGCCGACACGCTCTTCTATATTATCGAGGGGGCGGTCACTGTCAGCATCGAAAATGATGACGGCGGAGATATTATATTAAGCTATTTGAACCCTGGTGATTTTGTCGGCGAAACCGGGTTGTTTATCAAACGTGAAAATCGCGAAGTGATTGTGCGCACGCGCAGTCATTGTACCATCGCCCATATAACCTACGAACGTTTAGAGGAGTTATCTAAAACAGAACTCAAGGACGATTATGCCAGTATAATATTCTTGTTGGGAAAATATATTTCAACCCGGCTTTTGCAGGCCACCAAAAAAGTCGGGCACCTGGCCTTTATGGACGCCTCAGGCCGCATTGTGCAAACGCTATTGGAATTGTGCCGTCAACCAGACGCGTTGAGCCATCCCCAAGGCATGCAAATCAAGGTGAGCCGCACGGAACTCGGTCGCATCGTGGGCTGCAGCCGTGAAATGGTCGGACGTGTATTAAAAACACTAGAACACGACCAGTTAATTCAAGTCGCGGGCAAAACAATCGTGGTGGTCGGAAATCGTGAAGAAATCCTATCCCCTGATGCCACAGAACACTTTTTAAAACCTGCGCAATAACACGCTGGCCTGCGCGGCGATCCCTTCACCGCGGCCGACGAATCCTAGTTTTTCGGTGGTCGTCGCCTTCACATTCACATCTGCGACAACCAAGCCTAAATCGGCGGCGATATTTTCACGCATCGCGTCAATATGCGGAGCCATTTTGGGGGCTTCCGCGATGATCGTACAATCCAAATTCGATGCGCGGTAGTTGCGCTCAACGATAAGCGCATGAGTACGGCGCAACAAGATTCGGCTGTCGATATTCTTAAACGTCGCATCATTATCGGGAAAGTGTTTGCCAATATCGCCTAAACCCATTGCACCTAACAGTGCATCACAAATCGCGTGCAATAACACGTCTGCGTCAGAGTGACCCAAGAGGCCACGCTCACAAGGAATTTTTACACCTCCGATGATCAGCGGTCTCCCCGCCACCAGCGCATGCACATCAAACCCTTGGCCTATTCGCATGTGTTTCCTCCTTGCATATCAAGGTATAAACTCGCCAATTGCAGATCTTCTTTGCGTGTGATTTTGATATTGTCCGCGTGGCCTTCTACCATGCGCGGCCGATACCCTTCACGTTCCATCGCGGCGGCATCGTCGGTCACAGCCGCCCCGCGGCGCATCAGATTTTGCAAAGCGTGCGCCAACAATTCCAGCTTAAACATTTGCGGGGTCAACGCACGCCACAGCGCGCTGCGATCTACAGTGGCGGTCACAATACCCGTCATGTCACAACGTTTCAACGTGTCCGCCACCGGCACTCCCAACAATCCCCCGTGCACATTGTCACCGACACTTTCTATTAATTTACTTATGTCTGATAAACGCACACAGGGTCGCGCGGCATCGTGTACCAATACCCAATCGTCGGCATGAGCACCATGGGATGCCAAGCGCAATAACGCATTTAAAACCGATACAAAGCGCTCTTCGCCGCCTTGCGCGCAGAGTACCGGTTTGGTATGCATGTAATCTAAAGATTGCCAATAGTGATCGTCCGGCGACAATGCAACGACGGCGCCGACAATTTGAGGATGAGCGAGCAATCTGTTTAACGTATGTACGATGATGGGCGCACCGGCAAGCGTCAAATATTGCTTGGGGAGGGCCGCACCTAAACGCGTCCCTTTGCCCGCCGCTGGCACTACGGCCCAATATTTTGCTGTCATTCAAAGGCCTTGCGAGCGAACCATCGCCTAGTTTTCAACCACGCGATAAAACACCTCTCCTTTACGCACCATGCCAAGTTCACTTCGCGCACGTTCTTCCGCCGCTTCATGACCTTTTTTGAGGTCTATGACCTCGGCCTCCAGCGCGCGATTGCGATCCGAGAGACGCGCATTTTCGACGCGCTGTTGGCCAATAGATGTTTCGGTACGCGCGGCGGACCAAACACCCCCGTCACCCAACCACAATTTATATTGCAAACCCGCCAAAATCGCCAGCAATACAAATGTGAGCCATTTCATTGTCGCTACCTAAGACCTAAGTTGGAAAACGCGGACTTGCCGGCATACCGCGTCTTGTTACGCAGTTCTTCCTCAATGCGTAACAAGGCATTGTATTTTGCGACCCGCTCGGAGCGTGACATTGAACCTGTTTTTATCTGCCCGGCACTGGTCGCCACCGCCAAATCTGCAATGGTGGTGTCTTCCGTCTCACCGGAACGATGTGAGATCACCGACGTGTAATTCGCTCGTTTTGCGGTGTCAATCGCGTCCAGCGTTTCCGTTAACGTTCCGATCTGATTTACCTTGATGAGAATTGAGTTGGCAATATTTTTTTGTATCCCTTCGCGCAATGTAGCGGCATTGGTGACGAACAAATCATCGCCGACCAACTGCACGCGTTTGCCCAACCGGCGGCTTAACTGCGCCCAGCCATCCCAATCATCTTCCGCCATGCCGTCTTCGATAGACAGGATAGGATACTTGTTGGCCCAATTCTCCAAGTAATCACCGAATTCAGCGCTGGAGAGTATTTTGCCTTCCGACTCAAGATGATATTTGCCGTCACGATAAAATTCAGAACTTGCGACATCAACGCCCAAATAGATATCTTCGC
>JAOUGF010000201.1 GCA_029857925.1 Gammaproteobacteria bacterium | reverse complement strand
CTTACGCGACGTGGCCAAACTTCAACAACGCTTGGCGGCTGTCACTTGTTTATTGGAAAATCGCCGCTATGCCGATCTACATACCGCATTGCATGGCATAGGCGATATCGAACGCGTCCTTGCCCGCGTGGCCTTGCGTAGCGCGCGACCGCGCGACCTCGTGGCGCTGCGCGAGGGGCTGGCGCGATTGCCCCAGCTACAAACACTGCTGCCCCGCGACACACCGTTGTTGGCGCAACTTTCGACCGCGATCTCTGAACACCCGCAAACCTGGGATCTGCTGCGCCGCGCCATCATCGACCAACCGCCGGTCGTGATCCGCGACGGCGGTGTCATCGCCCCCGGCTATGACGCAGAGTTAGACGAACTGCTCACGTTAAGCGCGGATAGCGGCGCATTTCTGACCGCGTTAGAATTGCGTGAACGCGAGCGTACCGGCATACCCAACCTCAAGGTCGGCTACAACCGGGTGCACGGATTTTATATTGAAATCACCAATAGCCACGGCGCCAAGGCGCCCGCAGACTATATCCGCCGACAAACGCTGAAGGGCGCCGAGCGCTACATCACGCCGGAATTGAAACGCTATGAAGACCAAGCGTTGAGCGCGCGTGAACGCGCATTGGCGCGCGAAAAGCAGCTTTACGATGCGTTGATTGAAACGCTGGTCGCACGACTTGGCACCTTGCAGGAAAGCGCTTTGGGACTGGCGGAACTCGATGTCATCACAAACCTCGCGGAACGCGCCGCAGCGTTGAACTGGGTCGCCCCGGAGTGGTCCGCAACGCCCGGCATCACGATCACTGGCGGGCGCCATCCCGTCGTGGAGCACGTGTCCACGGAGCCCTTTGTGCCTAACGGGTTGACGTTACATCCGCAGCGTCGCATGGTGATTATCACCGGGCCGAATATGGGTGGAAAATCTACCTATATGCGCCAAACGGCGTTGATTGTGCTGCTCGCCCACTTGGGGAGCTACGTACCTGCGCAACGCGCGATCATCGGGCCTATCGACCGTATATTTACGCGCATAGGTGCCGCCGATGATTTGGCGGGCGGACGCTCTACGTTTATGGTGGAGATGACCGAAACCGCGAACATACTGCACAACGCAACCGCCAACAGCCTGGTGCTGATGGACGAAATTGGGCGTGGCACCAGCACCTTTGACGGCCTCGCACTGGCCTGGGCCTGTGCCGAGCACCTCGCAGAACGGGTGCAGGCGCTGACATTGTTTGCGACGCACTATTTTGAATTGACGGTCTTACCTACGCTGATGCCGACGGTGGCGAACGCCCATCTCAGTGCGCGTGAGCATCAACAAAAGATCGTGTTTCTACACCATGTAAAAGATGGCCCAGCCAATCGCAGCTATGGATTGCATGTCGCTGCGTTGGCGGGTATTCCGGGCAATGTCATACAACGTGCGCGCGAACGTCTGCACGAATTGGAATCTGCCAATCTTCAGAAACAGAATTCACCGCAAGCGGAATTGCCGCTGTTCGCGCCACCACCGGCCCCCCTGCCTGATGCCCCGTTGCGCGAGGCGCTGGCATTAATCGATCCCGATCGGCTGACACCACGCGAGGCATTAAACGCACTGTATCAACTGAAAGAATTGATACCAGGAAACCTCTAAAAATTTATTCCAGACGATGAGCGCAAGGCGTTTGCCAACCAATGTTGGACACTCAGACACAAACGGCGCGCGCATGCCCCAGTTTTAACCCAGCGGGCATGCGCACTCCAAGCATTATTCGTTGCCTGTAAACATCCTAGGACCGTCCATATCGTCGAGTTCGTCGGTGCCTAACCGCCAACGTTTGGCCGCGGAATCTTCGTCGGATTCAATTAGCATCGGTGCGGCACCCTTCACGACAGGTGTACGCGCTGCAGGCGGACGCGCAACCACTGCGGGCGCCGCTACGGGCCTTTCGACCAGCGGCGCGATCGGCCTAGCATTGCGCTCACTTTCCCGTTCCTTGTCGCGCATCCGCTCTTTTTCCGGTATTTTTTCTGCAATCTTTTCCGGCGATTTATCCACGGCCTTATCTTTTTCCGCCATAGACAATGCCTGGCTCACTTCCATGCCACCCTGGCTAGTCGGCGTACGGGTCACCGGCTCCGCGACCGGCGCTACACTGGGCGCTGACGCCGCTGGCACACGCGTGCTCAGCGATACATTACCCGCCGCTGAAACATCGGTTTCATCCAATATCACGTCCGGCACCACCATCACAGGTCCGTTCGGGGCCGAACTGGCCGGTGCACTTTTGACAACTGCGGTGTCAGGCGAGGGCTTGTGTGGGAGCGCAGGGGGTAATTGGGTAATAGGCGGGGGCATGGACACGGCAGGCTCAACATCGCTGGCGCTTGGTTTATGCTCAACAGATTTAACGTCACCACCGTTCGTCGAAAATGCACCAATCGCACCCTGACCCGTGTCGCTTTTAGATGCAGCACTGTTAGGTCTATGGCTATTAACCTTTGGAGATTTTTTGGCTTTATGGTGTATCACCGGCGCACTGGGAAGCGCGCCTATCGCTGCAGCATAGAGCGGCCCGACTTCAACGGCTTGCGCATTTTCTTCATTGCATTGGGTCTCGACCGGGTTCAGCGTCAACATCATATTGGAGGAAATACGTTCACTACACCCTCCGGCGTACAATACGGTTGCCTCCCCGCCCTCCAACACTAACACGCTATCCCCCGAAGACAGCAACATCACCTTGTGCGCTTGCACGAAGGCTTGTCCTTTACTGACTGCGACGACGCCTTTTATTTGCGTCAACACGGCCACCGGGTCTATACCCTCGGCCCGCGTATTTGCGACGGCGCCTATGGCCACAACCACGGCGCCAAACACATTGAGAGCGCTATTTAACATGCGATTTACCACACCTATCACTGCGCACCTGGGCCGTATTTATAATCCATGCCGGTGATATATGCTTGCTCACCCATTTTAGCGACCTGCAACTTAAGCTTGCCTTTGACTTCATGTTCGCTGCCATCTCCGCTCAATATGACCACACGAAAATCGCCATCACCCTTTGCCGTAGGCCCGCTAAACTGCCAGCGTAAATTCGTGATATCCATATTACGTCTACGTGTGTCTTTAAAGAGTTTTTGGTAGTCATCACGCACCCCTGCCACGCCAGTACCATCATTTGTTTTGACATTGCTATCAAACAATGCAACAAAGTTGTCGATATTGCCGCGCTCATAGGTTGACGTCAGTTTCTTAACCAAAATTTGCAAATCTGCATGGGTCACTGGCGCCGGCACGCCACCGCCCAACGAGGTCGTCTCTTTCGTCGTAGCCGCAGGTTTGGTCTCAGCACTGTTTGGCACACTCCCCACCGCAGCGCTAAATGCCCTAGGCGCGGACGATTCGGCGGAATTTGCGGCATCTGCAGCTGCCGTCGAGTTAGCCGCAGGCGACTGTGACAATTGCCAAATCACAACGCCAAACACCGAAGCAATAACCACACCGACGCCAATCAAGATTGCCGGACGCGGCAGCCACCAATGGGCCTCCGCCACCTCTTCATCTTCGACCTCTTCCGCATCTACCGGTTCAACCGCAGCGGTTTGCGGACTAGGCACCGACACCGCCTCCACCGCTGAAATGGTTGGCGCTTCCTGTGCCGTACTGACTAACGGTGACGGTTCAGACGCGGCCTCCGCCGTTACGGCGTTGGGTGAAATTTCATAGGCCAAACGTCGCGCAGGATCACGCAATACTTGGTAGGCATGATTTAATCGCGCCGCCGCCGCCGGGTGTACCTCTTTTCCTGGGCCGGACTGCAGGAGTTTGAAGAGCGCCCGATAATTATTTTGAACTTGCTCATCGGTCGCGTCGCGTGTCAAGCATAACACTTGATACAAATCGCTGCTCGGCGCCATGATCACAGTCTTAATGAATTGACGCGCCAATTCGCGTACTTCACCCGGCGCGCGATTGGTTAACACCGCTGACCACTCTTCATTAAGCGGTTCTTTGGAAAACGCAAACTGGAGCAATTCCGGTAACGGCTCCAACAACGCAGAGGCGACCAATTCCAAGGCCTCGCTCGGCGAAGGATTGGCCTGTATTTGTTCCGCAACTAATATTAGACGTTGCAATGGCGATGGCAGGCGCGTCGTTTGAGCTGCGGGTCGGGATGCCGCAGGGGCCAATGAACCGCTACGCCCGACAGACCCACTGCCATTGCCGCTATTTCCACCCACAGGAGACCTGGGCGGGGTTTTAACAGACGGCGCGGGTTTGTTTGCCCCGTCCTGCGCGGCTTTTTCAAATTCATCTGCAGATGTCTTGGGCTTGCTGCCTGAGGCCGCGACCACCTTTTCATTCTCGACGCTGGTTTTAGCCGTCGGCGGTGTTACTACGGGTGGCGCTACCTTCACTTCAGGCAGGGACTTCTCTGTGGTTTTGACTACAGGCTCAGGCGCCTTTTTGGCGTTGGGCGTCACGGGTGACGGAGTCGCCTCTGCGTCTAGCCTACGCGTAGTCACACCTTTTGCGAGCGCATGGTTTTCAACCGTCAATACCGGTATGTCATCCTCTTCGTCGCCTGCGGTTGCGGTTGCCAACGCCGCAGGGGCCACGGGCGCGGCCTTACGCGCCGCAGCAGGTACCGCCAAAGTCGCAGGTACGACAGGATTCACGGTTGTGGATGGCACCGGGGACTCTGCGGTCGCGGACTTCTGAACAGGTGTCTGTACACCGGTACGATTAACCTTCACACCTTGCCCTTCATTGCTAGGCACAGACGCCGCGATGGTTTCAGGTGGCACAGGTTTTTTGGGTTCTACACGCGGTGGTGCAGCGGACTGCGGTGCACTGCGCGCGATATTATTGGTCGGCGCTTCGGCCGACACAGGGGGCATAGGCGTAGCGCGCGCCGGTGGAACTGCGGTAGACGCTGGGGTTGACGGCGCGACCCGCGTTACGGTTTCAGAGGGTGACAATTTAGCAGGTGGTGGCGTATTCTGAACTTGCCCCACAGACGTCGTCTTTGGCGCCACCGGCATACGGGTCGCGGCCGCTGTCACGGTCTCGTTGGCGGCGACACTGGAGGTCTTTGCCGTCACCGTCGATATACCCGGCATGACCTTATTGATCGTTGAGTTCTCGGTGGCGCGCAAATTCAC
>JAOUGF010000200.1 GCA_029857925.1 Gammaproteobacteria bacterium | reverse complement strand
GATTTTTCATCGTTATTGCACCACCCAATCGAGTCAAGAAACGTCTAAGGTATTACACCGAAATACCTGCATGGTCTTATAAGCTTTGTTTACAATTGCAACAAACAAAAAATACGTAAAATTGCCGAGTCGAGTTAATATCGGTATTAGTATTGATAGCTTGAGCATACGGATTCGCAATCATCGCCAAATACTTCAATACAAGCGGAGGGTTAGACCAGGAAATTCGTGGCGAATTGATTAATTTGACTTTCAATTTGGAACCAGCGGGTCGGGTCTTACATTTTACATTCGCACTGTTACTTCCCAGCGATAGAAGTTGCTTGCGGTCGGGTGTAATCTCGAAATATATTCGCCTGAACGTAGCCCCGAGCGGTGATGTGATGTAGCACCTCGGCAAAATCAATGCACTAGTATCTGGCCATTTCAACCTGTTGTCAGATTAGGCTTTGTGTTGGGCATAGCTAATTCAACAGGAATGATGTCAAAATGCAAGGCCAAACCCAATACTGTTAGATTAATAGTATTTATCATCAATAATTCAAATAGTTGCGTCAAGTGCCTGAGTAAAACCTACCTTAAACTAACAGCATCGAGGCCAAACCCTGTGTTTTGACTCCGTGCTTACATTCCTTCGTCGAATAATATTTCGCTTAAAAAGCATGGCTTTAGAGTCCAATTCACCTTATCATATTGACAATACCAACGAGTATGATATTGTCATGCCGATGAGTATCATCAATAGTCCTATGTCAAAAGCCCTCGCCAACGCCCAACTGAAACAAACCGCCATCGTCGAAGCGGCACAAATCCTATTTCTGCAAAACGGCTATGCGGCCACCCACATGGACACGGTGGCCATTTATGCCGGCGTCACCAAGCAGACCGTCTACCGCTATTTTCCGACGAAAGAGGAATTGTTCGTTGCGGTGATGGAACGGGTGCGCGACGTACCGCTCGCATCCTATCGGTTTGCCGATGGCACGCTCGCGGAGGAACTGACCCACTTTGGACGCGATGTGCTGGCGTTTCATCTACGAGACGAGGCCCTTGGGCTTTATCGGCTGATACTGACAGAAGGCGCCGAAGGCGGTTTGATGCCGCATTTTATGCAGACTGGCCCACAGCGCGTGCTGCAACCCTTAGAGGCGTTTTTGCGACAGCGTTGCCCGTCGCTGCAAGACTGCGCGTTTGCGGCGCAGATGTTTGTCACCATGCTCTTGGCGCCGCGCAATCGCCAATTGATGAACGCCAACGACAAAATCAGCGTGGCTGAACAACGGGCGCACATTGCAAAGGTGGTCGAATTCTTTTTGCAGGCCATTGCAGCGTAAATTATTTCCCTTTAAATTTGTGTATCCACCGGAGAAAAACATGACTGACTTATTTAAAGACAAAGCAAAAGAATTCGACGGCAATGACGTCGCACTGGGCCTTTCGCAAGGCATAGGTTCAACACTATTAAATCACCTGCCGCTGAACGACACGATGCACGTGATGGACTTCGGCGCCGGTACCGGCCTGCTCACCGCGCAGATCGTGCCGCGCGTGCATCAGGTGACTGCGGTGGACGTCTCCCCCGCCATGCTCACGCAATTGTTATCCAAACATGGCCTGAAAGACAAGGTCGAAACGGTGTGCCAGGACATCACGGTGACGCCGTTGAACCGTCAATTTGACGTGATCGTCAGCGCGATGGCGATGCACCACATCAAAGACACCGACCGCATGATTAAATGCCTCGCGGAACACCTTAAACCCGGCGGCCGTGTGGCGCTGGCGGACTTGGATATCGAAGACGCCAGTTTCCATCCGGCGGCAATCGAGGGTGTGCATCATTCAGGATTCGACCGCAAACAGTTCGCGAGCCTGCTGGAGAAACACGGCTTCCATGATATTCATTTCACCACCGCGCACACGGTGAAGAAAGAAGACAAACACTACCCCGTGTTTCTCGTCGTCGCGGTGTGGCAATAACGCCAGTAGCAACCGTTAGACGCCTAATGACATGCCATGAAATAACTCGTGTATCGGGCACGCAGGCCCGCCCGCACGCTCATTTTGCTAATTTTTTCAACAACCACGCCTTCGCGGCGTCTTGAAAATAGCCTGCCCAACGCGGCATCCACATCGCTTTATGCGTATAAATGATCTGCACGATGTCCGCTTTTTTAGATGCCTCAAACAGGTAATCGTCACTGGTGGTTAGTTCATCGACCAGGTGTAAATCTACACTTTGCGTGCCGTGCCAGTGTTCGCCGGTGGCGACCTTGACGATGTCCACGGCAGGGCGATTTTCGACGACGAAATTTTTAAACAATTCGTGCGTGTCTTCGATTTCCTGCTGAAACTTGGCGCGCGATTGCGGCGTGTTTTCACCGAACATCGTGACCGTGGTTTTGAATTCCCCGGCGGTGAATTCTTCGTAATCGACGTCATGTTTTTTAAGCAGTCGATTAAAGTTCGGCACCTGCGCCAACACGCCCACCGAGCCGACGATAGCGAACGGCGCCGCGATAATCTTGTTCGCCACGCAGGCCATCATATAGCCGCCGCTGGCCGCGATTTTATCGACCGCGACCGTGAGCGGAATACCGCGTTTGCGCACACGCGCCAGTTGCGATGCGCCCAGGCCATAACCGTGCACGACGCCGCCCGGGCTTTCCAGGCGCACAAAGACTTCATCGTCTTGCGTTGCGACGGTGAGCACTGCGGTGATTTCTTCACGCAGATTGTCCACTTCATTGGCGTGCACGTCACCGGAAAAATCCACCACAAAAATGCGTCGCCGAGGGGTGTCGTCATGGCCTTTCTTTTTGAGCGCCTTGAGCCAGGCCTTCCACGCGCGGTCATCGAGCAGTTCACTCTTGATCGCATGCTCCATCGCCTCATAACGATCGTTGATTCGTTTTACTTCGATACGATCGGCGCTGTGTCTACGACGCCCGAAAAGATTCGCCAAGACCAAAAATACGGCGATGACGCTCACTAAAATTGTCAGTGTTTGCGCGAAAAACAGGCTATATTGTAACCACCATTCGTATGCCACAGATCAGCCCCTAATAGGAATTACGCGAAAATTACAGGAGAAGACAATGTGCGGAGGCGCATCTATATTGCGCCGCCGCGCCATCATCGATAGTGCGTTATTTTACCGCTAACAATTCGACTTCAAATACCAATGCTTCATTCGGGCCGATCGGACTGCCCGGCGCGCCGCCAGGACCATAGGCCAATTCCGACGGAACGAAGATCTGCCACTTATCGCCTTCGTGCATCAATTGTAAGGCCTCGCCCCACCCTTTAATCACGCCGTTGACCGGGAATTCGGTGGGCTGACCGCGCCCATACGAACTGTCGAATTCCTTGCCGTTGGTGAGCGTGCCCTTGTAGTGCACGGAGACGGTATCGGTCTCTTTGGGTTGTTTGCCGCTGCCCTTTTTCAACACTTTATATTGCAAACCGCTGGCGGTCACCGTGACGTCTTTGTCTTTCTTGTTTTTCGCTAAGAAATCATCACCCACCTTTTTATTTGCGGCGGCGGAGGATTCAAACTTTTTGCGCTGTTCGTCGCGATATTTGTTCATTGCGGTCTGCATTTCCTCAGGCGTCAGTTTCAACTGTCCGCCCTTTAGTACATCTTGTATCGCCTGCGTAAAAGCCTGCACATCAAAGCTGTCTTTGTCACGCGCCAAACTCTGCCCTACTTGCACGCCTGCGGTATAACTGAATTTCTGCTTGTCAGTCTTGATATCCGCTGCCTGCGCTGCGGTCGCTGCGAATACGCTCAGCACCGCCACCCTCGCCACTGTGTGTTTCATTTTTCACCCTCGTGTACACGCGCAAACCGCGCATCAATCGTTCAAAAAAACAGAAACCGCCCCGGGGGGCGGCTTCCGGCATCTGTCGATGCTGGCGGTTAGACCGCGATTTAGCTACGGAACGCGCCTATCGCCGTCATTAACCAACCGATTGCAAACAGAACTGCTGCCTCTCCCATTGGTGACTCCTCAAAAGGTCAAACAAACTTGAGCATTTAAACTACGGCCAAAACCCGTTGAGTACAACGCACACCACGTACTTTAACCGCCTACCCACCCTTATGCGGGCTACCCGATTATACAGGGCGCAACCACACCGAATCAAGACGCTACTGCGCGGCGAAATTTATTATCTTATTCAATGTCTTATGTATTTTCGCAACGACCGAACCGCATTCGATAACCCCGAACTCGTTGACCCGTTCTGCAGGCGCCGTATAGCTCAGATTGACCTTGCCATCGGCGTCGCGCCAGATCCGCGTGCTAAAGGGTTGGTCGCTTCTATCATCCCAACGACAACGCCCGGCATAGCTGGCGGCGTAAGGGTTAACAAAAACAAAATCCGCCTCAGCCGTAGTTGCGGAGTCGCGCTGCGGCTCGATGCCTTCCTCGCGTAGCGCCTGCTCAAATCGCTGGATGGTTGTCGCAAATTCGTGAGTGCTGGCGACCGAATAAACCTGACCCTGCGCCGCCGCGACGCCTGCCCACACACCTAGCAGCACGCCTACCCCTTTTAAAATTGCGCCATTCATATTTCCCTCCCTCATACGTTAGACCCTACGTCACCTTCCGCTGCCTGCCCATCGCGGCAAGGACACCCCTGCGGGACGGGCAACCAACATGACCCAATAGCCTAATAGAAATCTCGGAATTAGAAAAGAACGATCGCAAAAAACGCCACCCCCGCGACCTCCAGGCGCGCGCCCACCCTATCTCCCGAACGCCCTGTAACGAGGTCTGTGCCACGAACGCATAAAGAAACTGCGCCTGATTGCCGACACATTGGTGATGATGTCTTGGAACCCTTTATTCGGCGCATCAAAAAAACATGTGCGTCCGCCCCGCGTCAACCGGGCACGTTGCGCTTGTCTAGGCCTTGGTATGGCCTTAGCCGCGTCGTTTGCGCATGCCGATGAAGACCTATTGGTGTATACAAAAGTAGACGATAAATACGCGGACTATAGCGGGCAAATCGGCGGCATGGTGCGCGCCGCATTTAACGGACTGTCCCGCTACGATGTCAAAGAGGCCGTGATATACACCCCGCCCCAAGATGAAACCGTTGCAAACATGATACTCAATGCGCGCCGGTTAAAAATCGAATGGGTGGCGGACGTGCGCTTC
>JAOUGF010000199.1 GCA_029857925.1 Gammaproteobacteria bacterium | reverse complement strand
CGCAAGGTGGCGCATCACCTCTTGTAGTGACTCCGCCAACGGTCGCCGACGGTATTCCATATGGCGGATAGTCAGTGAGCGATCCCCGCGACGATTGACATTGTAGACTTGGATATTGGGTTCGTTACTACCCAAGTTATATTGGTCCGCTAAAACTTGGCGTACGTGCCGATAGCCTTCCCCATCGTGTATTGCAGATACAGAAATATGGGGGCTCTTATCGTTGTCTAAAATCGAAAACATGCGTAAATCGCGTATCACCTTGGGCGAAAGATACTGTGCGATAAAGCTTTCATCCTTGAAATTGCGCATCGCAAAATCCAAAGACTTAATCCAATCCTGACCTGCGATTTCGGGAAACCAATATCTATCTTCATCGGTGGGGTGTTCGCAGATACGCCGTATGTCCGTAAACATCGCGAAACCCAATGCGTAGGGGTTGATACCACTATAATGCGGGCTGTCAAAGGCCGGTTGATATAAAACGTTGGTATGGGACTTTAGAATTTCGATCATAAACCCGTCGGTGATACGGCCTTCATCATACAGGTGGTTCAATATGGTGTAATGCCAAAACGTCGCCCAACCTTCATTCATGACCTTGGTTTGGCGTTGCGGATAGAAATATTGCGCGACCTTACGCACGATGCGCACTATCTCGCGTTGCCAGGGCTCCAGCAATGGCGCGTTTTTTTCTATGAAATACAAGATATTTTCTTGCGGCTCACTTGGAAATCGAACGGTCTGCTTTTCTTCGCTTTTACCGGGGGCTTGTGGCAGTGTACGCCACAGTTCATTTACTTGGGATTGCAAATAGGCCTCGCGCTCTTCTTGGCGTGCTTGCTCTTTTTTCATCGACAGTGGCGAAGGGCGCTTATAGCGATCGACGCCATAGTTCATTAATGCATGACAGGAATCCAGAGTACCTTCAACCGCCTCGCGGCCGTGGCGACGTTCACATTCATTGATATAATTGCGTGCAAACATGAGATAATCAACGATGGCATCCGGCGATGTCCATTGACGAAATAAATAATTATTTTTGAAAAACGAGTTGTGGCCGTAACAGGCATGCGCGATGACCAGCGCCTGCATCGCCATGGTGTTTTCTTCCATCAAATAGGCGATGCACGGATTGGAATTGATCACGATTTCATACGCGAGTCCCATTTGGCCGCGTTTATAGCGTTTTTCGTTTTCCACAAAGTGTTTGCCATAAGACCAGTGATGATAACCCACCGGCATGCCAGAAGACGAATAAGCGTCGAGCATTTGTTCTGCGGCAATGACTTCGATTTGATTTGGAAAGGTATCTAAATGGTAGTGGGCGGCAACACGGGCGATTTCCTTGTCATATTGCTCCAGCCGCTCAAATGTCCACTCAGATGTGTCTGTGATAAAGTTTTTTTCGGTCATGCGAGCGCCTGTTTTTTGAACAATTCACGGAAGACTGGATAGATGTCACTGGCAGATTCAATTTGCTCCATCGCAAAATGCGGATGAGCTGCCTTCACTTTTTCATACTCAAACCATAGGCTTTGATGGTTTTCGGGTGTGATTTCTACATAGGCGTAATACTGTACAAGCTTCATTATGGAGTTGTTCAATATTTCTCTGCACATAGGAGAATCGTCATGCCAATTGTCACCGTCCGATGCCTGTGCAGCATAGATGTTCCATTCGCTCATCGCATAGCGTTCATTGGCGATCTTTAGCATTAGCTGCAGCGCGCTGGAGACTACAGTGCCACCGGTCTCGCGGGAATAAAAAAATTCGTCTTCCGTCACCTCGCGCGCGACGGTGTGATGGCAAATAAATACCAATTCTATTTTTTCGTAGGACCGTGTCAAAAACATGTAAAGCAAAATAAAAAAACGTTTTGCCATGTCTTTTTTTGACTGATCCATCGACCCGGACACGTCCATCAGGCAAAACATCACCGCCTTGGTGGTGGGGCGAGGGATTTCGATTCGATTGTTGTAGCGTAAATCTATCGGGTCGATAAAAGGCACTGCGCGTAACTTAGATTTGAGTTTGGTAATCTCTTCCTGCAACGCATGTACGACAGGGTCATCTTCACCGTGAGATTTGAGGCGTAGCGCTAATTCCGCCTCCGCTTCATGTAAGCGATTGGTTTTTGGTGTCGCTAACGCGATGCGGCGCCCGAGTGCGCCGCGAAAAGAGCGCACGATATTGATATTGGACGGCATACCATCAGAGGTGTAACCAGCGCGAACGCGGCGTTTTTCAACAGTGGAGGCGAGTTGTTTACGCACCAAATTCGGCAGTTCGAGGTCTTCAAAGAAGAATTCCATAAATTCATCTTTGGACAATTCAAAAACGAAGTCGTCCGAACCTTCACCCTGATTACTGGGTTTAGAACCGCCTTTACCCTGACCGCTTTGGCGATTGGGGCGGGGGATTTTATCACCGCTGGTAAACTCTTTATTGCCGGGATGCACGACTTCGCGTTCACCCCCGCTACCGTGATGAAATGACGGTTCAGAGATATCCTTGCCGGGGATGTTGATTTTCTCTCCCCCTTCGATATCTTTTATACTGCGCCCGGCTATCGCATCCGTTACAGCCTTCTTGATTTGGCCTTTATAACGTTCGATAAAGCGACGCCGGTTCACCGCACTTTTGTTCTTACCGTTAGGACGTCTATCAATAATTTGCGACAAGGTGTAACCCCTTTACGAGGACTTCCGTACACGCAGATACCATTCGCACAACAAGCGCACTTGTTTTTGCGTATAGCCCTTGGTGACCATGCGGTTGACGAAATCTTCGTGCTTGCGTTTTTCGTCCGCAGACGCCTTGGTGTTGAAAGAGATGACCGGCAATAGATCTTCCGTGTTAGAGAACATCTTTTTCTCTATCACCATGCGCAGTTTTTCGTAACTTGTCCACGAAGGATTTTTTCCGTTATTTTGCGCGCGAGTACGCAACACAAAATTGACGATTTCATTTCTAAAATCCTTCGGGTTGCTGATGCCTGCGGGTTTTTCTATCTTTTCCAACTCTTCATTTAGCGATGAACGGTCGAATATCTCGCCGGTATCCGGATCTCTGTAATCTTCATCTTGTATCCAGTAGTCCGCGTACGTCACATACCGATCGAAGATGTTTTGTCCGAACTCGGAATAGGACTCAAGATAAGCGGTTTGTATCTCTTTGCCGATAAATTCGACATAGTGAGGTACGAGATAGCCCTTGATGTAGGAAAGATATTTTTCTTCCGTTTCTTTAGGAAATTGTTCCTGTTCGATTTGTTTTTCGATCACGTACAACAGATGTACCGCGTTCGCCGCGACTTCGGTGTGATCAAAATTGAACACTTTAGAGAGTATTTTGAACGCAAAACGCGTCGAAAGACCTGTCATGCCCTCGTCCACACCCGCGAAATCTCGGTATTCTTGATAGGATTTGGCGTTAGGGTCGGTGTCTTTGAGGTTTTCGCCGTCATAGACGCGCATCTTGGAATAGATGCTGGAGTTTTCAGGTTCTTTCAGACGCGATAACACGGCGAATTGCGCCATCATCTCCAGCGTGCCGGGGCCGCAGGGTGCCGCGGAAAGACTGCTATTTTGCATGAGTTTTTGGTATATCTTCACTTCTTCGGACGTGCGCAGGCAATAGGGCACTTTTACGATATAGATGCGATCCAAAAACGCCTCGTTGTTCTTGTTGTTTTTAAACGTGATCCATTCGGATTCATTCGAATGCGCGAGTACAATGCCGTTAAACGGAATGGCGGCGAATCCCTCTGTGCCCTTGTAGTTGCTTTCTTGCGTCGCCGTCAGCAGCGGATGCAACACTTTGATCGGCGCCTTGAACATTTCAACGAATTCCAATAACCCTTGGTTCGCCAAGCACAGGCCGCCGGAATAGCTGTACGCGTCCGGATCGTCCTGCGAAAAATGTTCAAGTTTGCGTATATCCACCTTGCCTACCAGAGATGAGATATCTTGATTGTTTTCATCGCCCGGTTCGGTTTTGGAAATGGCGATTTGACGCAATACAGAGGGATAACGGCGCACGACCTTGAATTTCGTGACGTCACCGTTGAATTCATGCAGACGTTTGACGGCCCAGGGCGACATGATGGTGCGCAGATAGCGTCGTGAGATGCCGTAATCTTCTTCAAGGATGTTGCCATCCTCTTCGGCCGAAAACAGACTCAGTGGCGAATCATTGACGGGGGAGCCTTTGATCGCATAGAACGGAATATGTTCCATCAGCGACTTGAGTTTTTCAGCCAGAGACGATTTTCCGCCACCCACCGGGCCCAATAGATACAGGATTTGCTTCTTTTCTTCCAATCCCTGTGCGGCGTGTCGGAAATACGAGACGATTTGTTCTATCGTATCTTCCATGCCATAAAATTCACGGAAGGCGGGATAAATCTTGATGACGCGATTCGAGAAGATGCGGCTCAGGCGCGGATCTAACCGGGTGTCTGCGAGTTCCGGCTCACCAATCGCGGCGAGCATGCGCTCGGCGGGGTTGGCATAGGTTGAGCGGTCTTTTTTGCAGAGATCAAGATATTCTTGTATGGTTAGTTCTTCTTCTTTGCCTTCTTCATAGCGAGCCTGAAAATGGCTAAAGATACTCATGCGGCTGTCCTCCAGGGCTAACACTCATTTGGCGACGCGGGTTTTATGGCCTGCACTCGTACACCGCGTATTCATCAGTGATATTCAGTATTTACCACTTACCTCAAATTTGCAAGAAGCAGACCAGTGCTCTCATCATCGCTATCTACTTATTAGACAACAATTTTCACAAAGTTCAGTGAAAGTGTAAAAGATTTTAAATTTATTCAGCGCGCGCTATTGAAATGGGTCAAAAGGCCGAATAATGACGGTCATTAAAAAAAACTGTGACCCTGTGCTGGCGCTAAACTAAAGAAGGGAGTAGGCTGGAACTGTCAGCCATTCCGAAAAACTTATGGAGGTGTAAAAAGTAGTAATTGTAGTGATACTAGATGCGGGTATTCGCAAAAGTGCGGATTCCGGCACGTTTGTGTTTTATGTGAGAGCGCTCATTGTTTAGTTGGTTGGCATGGAGTGTATGTCAGGAGTGTTCGGCGATGTAGCGTGTTACCTATACGTTTAGGAGGTAGCTTTGTGAAAGTGCCATTGCAAATTTCATCACGTCGTGTTTCCCTG
>JAOUGF010000198.1 GCA_029857925.1 Gammaproteobacteria bacterium | reverse complement strand
TATTTTTAGGTCTGCTGGTGGCGGTGTTGTCGCCGTTTATTTTGATGGCGTTTTTGTACTGGCGATACGCGCTGCGCAAACCGCCAAAAGACAAATCCGATGATGTACAGGTTTGAGGCATGACGTCTATGTGGGGTCGTGTTTTGCTAACATTGTTTTGGGGCATATTTGCGGCATTTGCGATTAATAGCGCGGCGGCGTCGGCAAATGGAGAGCCAAGCGCCTCGAAGTCGGACGCGATTGAAGTGATGAACACGTTTAACGCCCAACGCCAGGATGAAGGGGGGGTGGTAAAGGTCGAAGAACGTCGTAAACATCAGATCATTTTTTACCTAGCGGTACCTTTATTGCTTTGCCTGCTGATCACCGCCGCGCTCGGTTTGGCTATGGTAGTGTTCGGCAAACCGGTTTTTTTGGCGCACATGATCTTCGCCGGATTGAGCGTTACATTGGCATTAGCGCATGCGGTTGTGGGCATTGTTTGGTTTTATCCGTTTTAGAGTAGAGCTCGCGTCGGTTCGATGATCGACAATTAGTTCTGGTACTTGTTTTGTGCTTGCAGGAAGGTGGACGCAGTATGGGCGGAGCGGCGACTAGAAAACGAATTCTCATCACAGGCGGCGCGGGGTTTCTTGGCTCACATTTGAGTGAGCGCCTGCTGAAGGAAGGCAATGACGTATTGTGTTTGGATAATTTCTTTACCGGCACAAAAGATAATATCGCGCACCTAATGGGTAACCCCCATTTTGAATTGATGCGCCATGACGTGACATTTCCGCTGTATGTCGAAGTGGATGAGATTTACAATCTCGCGTGTCCTGCGTCACCTATTCATTATCAACATGACCCCGTGCAAACCACTAAGACTAGCGTGCATGGTGCGATCAACATGTTGGGTTTGGCCAAGCGTACACGTGCGAAGATTTTTCAGGCGTCCACCAGTGAGGTGTATGGTGACCCGCAGGTGCATCCGCAAAAAGAAGACTATTGGGGTCATGTCAACCCGATCGGGTTCCGCTCGTGTTATGACGAAGGAAAGCGTTGCGCTGAAACACTGTTTTTTGATTATTATCGCCAACATAAACTGCGTATCAAGGTCGCGCGCATCTTTAATACCTACGGACCGCGTATGCATCCCGATGATGGACGCGTGGTCTCAAATTTTGTGATGCAGGCGCTCAAAGGTCAGGATATTACGCTTTATGGCGATGGGTTGCAGACGCGGTCATTTTGTTACGTAGATGATTTAATCGAGGCCTTTGTACGCTTGATGAATACCGCTGATGATGTGACTGGCCCGGTAAATCTCGGGAATCCCAACGAATTCACGATTCGCCAGCTCGCGGAACAGGTGATTGCGCTGACCGGGTCCAAATCAAGTTTGGTGTTTAAACCCTTGCCGCACGATGATCCCAAACAACGTCAGCCTGACATCGGTTTGGCACACGCCATGTTGGATTGGATGCCTAAGATACAGCTTGAAGAAGGGTTGAAAAAAACTATTGGTTATTTCGAAGACTTTTTGCGCAGGGCCGACGCGTGAAGGTTGCCGGGTTTACATTTATACGTAATGCGTTAAAGTTCGATTATCCTGTTGTCGAAGCTATTCGGTCCATTTTGCCGATCTGCGATGAGGTGGTGGTCGCGGTCGGAGATTCAGAAGATGGTACACGCGCGTTGATCGAGTCCATTGACAAGGATAAGATTCGCATCATCGACACGGTGTGGGACGATAGCCTACGCGCAGGCGGTCAAGTGTTGGCGGTGGAGACTGACAAGGCGTTTGCAGCGGTGGCCAGTGACAGTGACTGGGCATTCTATATCCAAGGCGATGAGGTGATGCATGAACGCTACCTCGACGTTGTGCGCAATGCGATGCAGCAATACAAAGATGACACCCAGATCGATGGTTTGTTATTCAACTACGCACATTTTTATGGCTCTTACGACTATGTCGCGGATTCGCGAGATTGGTATCGAAAAGAGATACGCGTGATACGCAACGATAAAAATATCCGTTCTTATCGGGACGCGCAAGGTTTTCGTAAGTCTGATAACAGCAAACTACGTGTCAAACCCATAGAAGCTTGGATGTATCATTACGGGTGGGTGAAACACCCGAAACAGCAGAGCGCGAAGGCACAGAACTTTAATCGCTATTGGCACGATGACCAATGGGTCGAAAAAAATATATCCAAAGAGGAATTGTTTGATTATTCCGCGATTAAATCACTGAAACATTTTGAAGACACTCACCCACGGGTGATGCAGGCGCGCATCGAACAAAAGAATTGGTTTTTTGCGTTTGACCCCACCAAGAAGCGTCTTCCACTGAAACATCGTCTATCGAACTTCATAGAGAAATACACTGGGTATCGTATCGGCGAGTACAAAAATTATATTGTGGTTTGAGCTAGAAGGCGTTTGAGCCTTTGGGTTTGAATGTGCATGCGTCGTTGATGGTGTCAGGTAAGTCATAGAGTTTTTCTTGATACAATAGGTTGCCGACCAATAATTGCGCAAGCGCGTCGTGATAAAACGGGACTTCCAGCGGCATCGGCCGCAGTTCCGCTTTGTCCAATCGGTATTGCGTGGCGGGTTTATACGCTGGCATAACAATCACCTTGTCACCCTGCCAATAGGCGAACGTATCGCCGTGTTCCATCAGCGCACGCCCAGGGCGGCGATCATGCAATAGATCGCGTCCGATCATCGGGTGTGTAAGTTCGATGCCCGCCGCCGATAATAGCGTCACTGGCAAATCGATTTGGCTGCCCAGCGTGTCAATAGCACGCGGGGCAACGCCGGGTCCTAGTAGCAATGCGGGGATATGAAATTCATGCAATGGAAACACCGGCGCGGGATCGGCGCGCCACTGGTGGTCGGCAACGATTAAAAATAACGTGTGCGCGAAATAGGGCTTGCCGCGTGCTGATTCAAAAAATTTTCCTAACGCATAATCTGCGTATTTAGCGGTATTGAATGTTGTGTTTGGAGGCTGTTCATACAGATCTATTTTTCCTTGCGGAAAATCAAACGGGCGGTGATTAGATAGCGTTAAGGCGACGATAAAGGTGGGTACGTCACCCGCGTTCATCAATTGTTCGTCTAGCTTCGCAAATAAATCTTCGTCGGATACCCCCCATGTGCCGTTGTATATCGGGTTTGAAAAATCGCGTTTATCCAACATGCGCTCAAATCCGTTTGCGAGGTAAAATCCGGCCATGTTATCAAAATGGCCTTCACCTCCGTATAAAAACGATGTGTAATAGTGTTGACGTTTAAACAATGTACCGAGTGTGAAGAAGTTGTGTTGCGCCAAGGGTTGACGTAACACTGTTGTGGCATGGTCGATCGGCGGATAACCGGCCGTCACCGCCTCTAATCCACGGTAGGTGCGCTCTCCGGTTGCATACATCTGCGTGAAAAACGCCCCTTGTTTGCTTAATGCGTCGAAATTCGGCGATACCGGCGCGCCGCCCAGTGCGCCTATTAAATGTGAGCCTAAACTTTCTTCTATGATGATTACGACGTGAGGTGGATGTGTGTTATTGGCCCCCAAGTTTTGGATATGCATTGTGGGGCGTAGTGCGTCCACATAGGCGTCGGTTGGTAGTCCCATGTCACGGCGCACACGCGCTATAATATCGGCGCGTGCCAAGCGGCCATAACGTTGTTGAACTTCAATCGCATCATCATGTTGTAAATAGGCGGCAAAAGCCACTGAATAGGTTGCGTTTAACGCGAGCTGGTTAGCCATATAGTTATTTGAAAATGCCGCAAGGCTGGGATTCGCGGTGGCTTCTCCGATACCTGAACGCGCGGCGATAAATAAGCTGAGCAAGATTAGCGGCAACGCAGCGATTCGCAACGGCCATTGCCACGCGGACGCGTGAAAGTGCAACGCGTTGGCGATGCGGAAAATGGAGTAACCAATGGCGACGACAGCAATTGTGCCCCCGATTGTCAATAATGCAAAATTTCCGAACACCATCTGTAGAACCTCTACCGGATGATTCAGATACATCACCATCAGGTGGTTAGGACGGCTTTGAAATTCAGCGAAAAAGGGCCAAGATGCGATTTCAAAAAATAGGAAAAGCGCGCCAAAAAACGCGAAGTAAAGGTTTAATCCTTGGCGTAACCAAAGGGGGGGGCGGGGGGTAAATGTGACTACCAACGTCGGAATGAACAACACGTCAGCGATCGCAATCGCGTCAACACGCGCACCCGCAATTAGACCGCGCCAGAGGTCTTGGGTGGTGTTTATTTGTGGCCAGTACTGCCATGCCAGCGCGATACGATTACAGGCAAAAATCACTAAGCAGGCAACTGCAAAGGCCGCGATCGCCGCGTAGGGGCCGAGGTAATGGCGCAACCGAGTCGGCGCGTTGTTCAAAAGCGCGCGTAGATAATCAAAGCGGTGTGATATACGAGCAGGCATCTTGAGGTTGGCGATTTAGTGGTTGTGTGCAAGGGACTTAGGTTACCATAGTGTCCGCGCAATCGCGTGTACATACAAAAATATTTAGACTTTCAATAAAGGGAACCTCTAAAAATCCACTGAAGCCGCGCTGGCAGCGTTGAACAGTGGCTCAATTTGCTCATTTACTGCGTGTAAACTGCGCATTTTCGCCACTTTCGCCTTGCCATCATCGTCTTGATTGAATTTTTAGAGGTTCCCTTAATTGAAAAGTGCGGCTCCGATCAACGGTTTGCCCCTTTTGGTATTAGGCATACCGCGCGTAATCAGTCATCGGGTGTGCGCGCGTCTATCTCAGCCCTGTTTCCCCACCCACAGCGTCTGAATATTCACAAATTCCAGCATCCCATAGCGTGCCAATTCGCGCCCGTAACCGGAGGCCTTGACGCCGCCAAAGGGCAGGCGTGGATCGCTCTTGACGATGCCGTTGACAAAGGCACAGCCGCATTCCAATTGCGCCGCTACACGTTCTCCACGCGTGAGGTCGCGCGTCCATACACTGCCGCCTAAACCAAAGCGTGAGTCATTCGCCAGCTGGATCGCATGCGCCTCGTCGCGGGCGCGCAACACGAGCGCGACAGGGCCGAATAGTTCCTCGCTATACGCCAACATGCCGGGAGTCACATGATCGAGGATGGACGGTGCGTAAAAAAATCCAGGGTCGGGAAGAGGGGCGCAGCCGGTGACGGCAAA
>JAOUGF010000197.1 GCA_029857925.1 Gammaproteobacteria bacterium | reverse complement strand
TGCGCCAGCTCTGCGGTCGCACCGTGGCGTGAATAGAACAATACCAAAATTTCGTTCACATTACTCCCCGTGTGGGTATGCGCCTAAGGACGCTCAATTCGTTCGATTAAACCACTCACCTCATGCATCATTTGCGCACGAGATAAAACATTTTTCGCCAGGTTTCGTATACTTACGAGTAAATAGATTGTAACCCGGTCTAAGTTTTCTGCAAAACATACCGATAAACAGTCTACTAGCACCTGAGGAACCCTATGCAACAAGGGATTATGGAGCCGATATGCGAATGACTGTAAAATTGTTGGGCATCACCATCACCGTCGCCGCGTTGGTGATGGCCTGTGGCAAAGATCAGAAAGCGGGCGCGGAAAAAGGCGCCAAATCACCTGCGACAGCAGGCGCTGGCGCTAAAACCGGTGACGCCGGGAAGATTCAAGCGGAAGACAGTCTGAATTCCGCGCGGGCAACCCTCGCGCAGGCCAAAGACACCGGTGCGAATGTGGAATCCGCAGAAGTTTCGTTACGTGACGCAACAGACGCCTTTACCAAAGGCGCCTTCGACAAGGCCAGCATGTTGGCCACGCAGGCCCAACAACAGGCCGCCCAAGCCCACAATCAGA
The DNA here is from genome assembly GCA_029857925.1 of Gammaproteobacteria bacterium. Classification (GTDB taxonomy): domain Bacteria; phylum Pseudomonadota; class Gammaproteobacteria; order S012-40; family S012-40; genus CAKKRP01. The sequence goes on along the minus strand of JAOUGF010000197.1, from coordinate 4,571 downwards.
TGCAACTGGACAAGGCCAAGGCCCTGATCCTGGTCGCGCAAAAATCCCGCAAAGGACTATCAGGCGATGACCAAATCTTACTCCGCGACGCCGAAACCGCCTATGACGCAGGCCAGGGCGAGACCGCGCTACACCATATCACTGCATTGATGAACAAAAATACCGTCGCCACCACCTCCGGCAAGGTCGAACGCTATGTCGTCGTGGTGGGGGATTCCTTGTGGATCATCTCCGCCAAACCGGAAGTATACAATGACCCGTATCAATGGCCCTTGATATACAAAGCGAATACCGACCGGATAAAAGATCCTGACCGTGTACTTCCGGGATGGCAGTTGACGATAAAGCATGACTATACACAAACCGAAATTCGCGAAGCGATTGCGCATGCCCGCCATCGTGGCACGTGGAAACTGGGCAAAAATGAAGAAGCCGATATGAAATATCTTGGGTTGATGGTGGAAGACCACAAACTCGCCGGTAACCCACAAAAAGGGAAGGTTGCCGATGCCACCGGAAATCCGACCCCTATCGGCACATCACCACGCGTCACCAATACCGAAATCGAGCCCAGTCGTAACGTGCCTGCCAGCCAGGGCACGCATGAATTGCCCCCTCCGATCGAGGCGCCACACGAAATTCACTAAGTGCACCGTCGTGGCCATACCTCGTTTAGTCTAATTCGATACATCCCGCCTTACTGCGTGCAGCGGAAGGCGGTTTTTTTTCACTGCAGATTGTGAAATAAACCAGATTTTTAACATATTTTTCTAAATTTGCATCCCCTTTATCCCCATTCGGCGTAAAATAAAACTGATCGTTACACGCCTTTGCGCTTAGCCAAAGGAGCGCTCGTTATGCACGTTGAATTTTTTGGTGCAACAAAAGAAGTCACCGGAGCGTGTTTTTTAGTCCACGTCGGCAAACACCGCATTTTAATAGACTGCGGTTTGATCCAAGGCAATTACGCCGACGAACAACGTAACTACGCACCCTTCCCGTTCAACCCCGCGCAAATCAACGCAGTCGTGCTCAGCCACGCCCATTTAGACCATTCCGGTCGCTTGCCGCTGCTGCTCAAAAAAGGCTTTCAGGGTGCCATTTATACGCAAACCGCCTCGCGCGATTTGGCGCGCATCATGTTGCGCGATGCCGCATTTTTAAATCAAAAAGAAAGCGAATGGAATAACAAAAAACGCTTACGCAAAGGCTTGACCCCGCTGACCCCGCTCTACTCCATCGCCGAGGCCAACGTCGCAGTGCGGCGTATGCGCACACTGCCGTATGGCCAAACGCATACTATCGTCCCCGGTGTCTCACTCACATTACACGATGCCGGGCACATATTAGGATCCAGTATCGTAGAACTCCGTTGTACCGAGGCCGGACAGCATCGCACATTGGTCTACAGCGGTGATTTGGGGCACAGCGGCGCCCCGATTTTGCGCGATCCCGCGCCCATTGAACACGCGGATTTACTACTCTTGGAATCGACGTACGGGAATCGTCGGCACCGCGATTGGGATGCGACATGGGAGGAACTGGGGCATACCCTCATGCAAGCCCAAAAAGGCGGTGGAAATATCTTGATCCCGGCATTTGCCATCGGCCGCACTCAGGAATTACTGTATCTATTCAAACGCCATTATCAAGAATGGGAAATGAATCGCTGGCAAATTTTTTTAGATTCACCACTGGCGATAGAAGCAACGACAATTTATTCACAACACGCGGCCCTGTACGACGCCGAGGCACACCGCATGCACCACGACGGCGATCCATTCTCACCACCCAATCTGCATTACTGTAAAACCGCGGTACAATCCATCGCAATCAACCGCCTACAGGGGGGCGCCATCATTATCGCCGGCAGCGGTATGTGCGACGGCGGGCGCATCAAACATCACCTCAAACATCACCTTTGGCGCAACAATTGTCACGTCATATTTTCAGGGTTTCAAGCGCGAGGCACGTTGGGTCGGCGCATCGTAGACGGCGCTGCGTTTGTGCGTCTATGGGGCGAAACGATTAAAGTCAACGCGCAAATTCACACGATAGGCGGCCTCTCGGCCCATGCGGACCAAACGGGTTTATTGAAGTGGTTAGACGGCTTTCACGCGCCGCCGCGCGTCGCGCTGGTACATGGAGAAGTTGAGGCCATGGAGGGATTGCGCGATAAATTACACGCCGATCGCGCGCTGAACGCCGTATTACCCCAGTTCGGAGAACATTTAGACCTATAAACTCAGAAACAACACCGCGTCACTATGTTTCTTTTTTGGCGGCGGGCGCAGCGCCCTGCCAACTTGCATTTCGTACCATCTTACCCCACGTGGTTTTACGACGCATCGCAATGCGTATCATCGCCACCAAGCGCCAATACGATATCAATTGCCGATAGCCGATGTTTTCTAAAAAAGCGACCGCAAAAAGCACAAATACGTTTCTTAATTTTGGATATTGGTGAAACGACATCTCCTCCAGCAGCACCGCCACCACCGACAATAACATGCCGAATCCAACCGATACCAACAAAAACAATAACGCGACTTGCGGTTGCAAATAGCCGGTAACAAACCCCAAAATCGTCAACGTAAAACCCATCACCTCGATAACCGGCCCTAGCCATTCAAATATCAACATATACGGAAACGCCAACCAACCTACGGCACCTCCGTGTCGACTGAACATTAAACCGATATTATTAAACAAACTTTCCGACAAACCGATTTGCCAACGGATACGTTGATTGCGCAGAGTTTTAAAATCCTGAGGCGCCTCAGTCCAGCAAATCGGGTCGGGAACGAAAGTAATACGATAAGGAATATTTTTTTCACGCATGTGGCGGTGCAACCGCACTACCAACTCCATATCCTCACCGATGGTTTTATGGCGATAACCTCCGATATCCACGACTTTTTGCTTTGAAAACACGCCAAGGCGCCGGACACGATTAAAAGCGCATTCAGCGGCGACCAACCTAAACGGCCAAACAAAAATCCCCGCAAATACTCCACCACTTGGTACAACGCCAGTATATTGGTGGGCAACCCTGTCTGTTTTAACACCCCCTTGTCGACCACGCAACCGTTTGCGATACGCACCGTTCCCCCCGCTGCGATGGTCAGCGGGTCCTCCAAAAACGGTAACACGATGCGCGTCAAACTGTCCGGCTGTAAAATAGAATCCGCGTCTACCGCGCAAAATAGCGGATAACGTGCGGCATTTATCCCAACATTTAACGCATCCGCTTTTCCACCGTTTTCTTTGTCTATCACGCGTAGGTTTTGATGCTTACGTGACACATAGATACCGCGCACATTTGCGGTTTTAATTTGTACTCGCAAGGCCTGCGGGAACTCCACCAAATCGAATTCATTTATAAGCACCTCCAAAGTGCGATCTTTGGAACCGTCGTTAATGACCACCACTTCGAACTCCGAATAGTTCATCTGCAGCAGTGCGCGCACCGAATCCGCGATACTTAATTCCTCGTTGTATCCCGGAACCAAAATGCTCACTGGATATTCCATACCTGAAATCACCGTCGGCAAGCTGGAGACAGAATGCATCTGCATGTACTGCCAAACTGTTTTTATAGACAGAAAATTCAAAACTGCGTAACTTGAATAAAGCGCAACCAAGTACAAAGTGAACAGCAGTTCCGCATTATTAAAAAAATCCGCGAGCGTCATGTATACTCCGCCTCGGCGATCACCTGATCTAATATGTTCTTAGCGTAATTATCACCTAATTCCGCTTGTATCGCGCGCAGTTTATCTACAGTCATACCCGGCAATTGATACAACGTTTGTGCTGTACGATAGCGCACCCACCATTCACGGTCAGACAATAAAGGCAGTAATAGCCCAATGTCTTCCAACGTGGCGAAACGCGCATACGCCCGCACTGCATTCATACGCAACAACCATTTGTCGCTTGCCATGCACGTGCGCAACAACCCCGTTTGTGAAGGATCGTGCATTAAGCGCAAACAGCGGCCCTTTACTTCTATAGAAGGTGCGTTTTCAAAAACCTCCCATAGGCGCGCGCTGTCCACCATGCAATTCAGGTTTTCCAGCAGGGTCAATAGCTGAACTAACGGGCGATCATCCATCACGTTTAGATATACAGAAAATATGCCGCAGGTATCACAGTGATGACCTTCCTTAACAATTTTTAAAAGCAAAGACATAGGCCAGTCATCACGATGCAACATCACGAGGGCATACATCTCAAGGGTTTGCTGCGCATCTATGCGTGTCATCGCGCGCAACGCCGACAATGAAGCCAGGCCACGCTGCCCATTGGCGATTGACACTAGTAGCGGCATCGCTGCACGTAGGCGCAAATTACCGATCGTCAGTATTGCAAGCAATCTGTCCTTGGGGCGCAGTGAAATCAACTTATTCACGGCAACGCGCGCGACGCCAAGTCGCAACGCCACATCTATCATAACGACCTGCGCCTCGCCCCGCAGTTTGCCTATCAATTCATTCCATTCAATTAGAAAAAAGGCATGGAATGCCGGTGCAAGCGGGGGGAACTCCACAATCTCACCGGCGACTAGG
>JAOUGF010000196.1 GCA_029857925.1 Gammaproteobacteria bacterium | reverse complement strand
CACGCAGATATTACAGACGTCATACTGGCACTGGCGGGATGGGCGATGGCATGGGCGCATCCCGTGATCCGGCGCGGGCCTCACCGCATCCGTGCATCGAATTAAACTAGCGGAAAGCCCTTTTTGGTATATTTTCCGATCTTTTTCGTTAAACAGCGGCGGCTATTCGCGTCAAACAATCAAAAAATCTGCCGCTAACGACCTTCCCTCGCTACGATCGCCAAAGTCCGACAGGCTGCTAGTCTTTACGGATACGCACATGATCCCCCGGATAAATCCAATTTGGATCACGAATTTGGCTCAGTTTTGCAAGTTCCGGATAGCGGTAGGGGTCTCCCAAATATTGGTTCGCTATCTTCCATAAGGTATCTCCTGGTTTTACAAGGTGGGAAATATCTTCGCGATATGTGTGCGCAGGCGGTGTGCTGGTTCCTGGTGCGACGGTTATCGCCTGCGCAACGGTATTTGATTGCACACTAGGGCGTTCTACGCTGAACTGATAATCCTTTCCCACCACATTCAAAATAACCGGTGACTTAGCGACTGGGGCCGTTGTAGCCTTATTTGCGGGAGTAACGGGCGCGGCTATCATAGCAGGCGCAGGCAGAGCGTTGTGCGTGGGCACTACGTTGGCAACTGTTGCCCCAGGTGTAGCGTTAGCCGTTGCGCTACGCGCAGCGCCTGGTAATGACGCAGTAGGTTTGCCGCGCGACCACTGAAAAATCGCCGTGCCAGAAATCAAAATTACAGCGGCGATTGCGACCAAGGCAACAGCCTTTGGATAGGGCGAATCTTTTCGTAGGGTGACAGGTCTTGTATCCAAGCCAACGTCTGGATTGGAGTTCATCGCTTGGCCGACGATCGCCCCGCCCAAGGGTAATAAATCCGTCGATGCGGCGCTCGCATCGTCGTCCACGGTAGAGAGCGTTGGGCTTACCGCAGCGCGCCGCACAGGCGTCGACTTACGACGCTTTGAGGGTATGGTAGTGGCTTGCACCGTGTCATCTTCATGGCTGGAACTCAACGCCTGCGTGGACGACAGCGAAACGACGTCTGCGACGTTGACACCCTGTGTCGCTTCCATAGAATGCTCGGAGACCTGTGCCAGCACGGCGTCTTCCGGCAGTGTTATCGTTGCCACTGGCGGTGCCTCACGGGCAAGCGTCGGTTCATCGGGTATGGCACCGTCTTCAGTTTCGAGAAGCGCCTTCGCGCCGACAACCACTTTCTCTGTCACCTCAACCAAGGTTGGCACAGTCTCGAAATCCGCGATAATTTCCGCAGTAGACGCGTGTTCCACAATTTCATCTGACTGCAGGGGTGCGACGCGCGCGGCGACGTCGCTCTCCACGGGCGTTAATACTTCATCATGGGTCTCTGCAATTTCTGTTATTGGCCCCTGATCGAGCAATGGGTCTTCGTTGCCTGGTACGCCTTGGCTTTCAGACATCGCGCTTGTAAGCTGTATATCCTCACCCTCTGCGGACATGGATGCAGATGTTTCTGTTGGCAACTCCTCAGCGCTTGCAGATACCTGCAATTTAGCCTGCGGATGTTCCGCCAACCATTGCGCCACCGCCGTTTGTTGATCGGCGCGACCAGTCATGAATGCAAAGAGTTTGTCAAAACGCGTTAAAAACGCAATCTTTTTCTCTTCTTCAAAATTAACGTACCCTTCCAACCACCCTTGGTCCGCACCGTCTTTTGAAATGTGATCCGCAATATCGTTTCCCGACACAATATCGGTGACGTGATCGACGTGAAAGGCCATAAGTCCTTCCGGTAACGCCACCACAATGAGTTGTTGTGTATCTTTATTACCGGTATGTTGAATATTGAGCACTGCGGCAAGGTCGCAGGCTAACGCCGCCTTTTCCCGAAACATGAAGGTGCCTAACACCCCTTTCGGCGCCATCGGTAGACGACGAATCGTAGGCATTAAAATAATAGATTGAACGGGATCGACCGGGGCACAGAAATGATAATGCCCTAAAGAAAACAACATGAATGTATTTTGCGTAGAAGCAACCGCCTGTTGCGTCGCCAACACTGTTGACATAGCGTACTCCGAAGCGTCCGTATCATGGCCAAATCATCCTACGGCCTAAGGTTCCCTGCCTCCTGGCAAGGAATCTAAGTCTGGTTACGTCTCGGATAGGCAAGAGTTCTATGTTATGACGCGCGCATTCGTCATAATTCAGCGAAAAGTGTGATGAGGTACGCAGTTTTTAGGCTAGTTTATATAAGAAAAGTGGGCGATTTACATAAGAAATGCATCTAAGGGCAACCCCAGCGCATGGGCACGGCTGGCCGCACGAAAGCGCTGTACGCGGGCCTCCAAGGCCACTGCATGCTGACGGTAGGTATCATTCACGCGCGACACACCCGCACGACTCTCACGTAAGCGTAGATTTGCCGGGCGTCGTGACGCCAATTCACCGTCTCTTGCATGCACCAGCGGCGGTGGAAGAAAATAGTTGAGTACGGCGCGGCACCACGGATGACCAGGCACCGCAAAGGCCAGCCAAATATCGTTGCTAAGCGCGCGTAAAGCGGTCAACTCTGTTGCGATCGGCGCGGCGTCCTCCGCCGTGCGCGCAGGTTGACGCCAAGTCTGCTGCATAGTAAATAGGAATTCAACATACTCGGAATAGATAGGATGACTACGTAAAGGGCCATTTTGAATGAATTCTATGCCGCGTGAACCTGGCGCATCGCCCCGCTCGACCAACACCGGTACGACAGACTCGTTCACCAACAGGTTCCAATGCCGTAACCAACCCTCCTGTACACCTTCATAATCCACCACACGCGCCAACGTGCGTAGTGCCTGTGACTGGGCGGCACGCTGCGCTGCACGACAATAAACTTCTATCGGTTGCGCGGTATTAAACGCATGAAAACACAACGCCGGAAATACCCAGGCCGCATACGCCGCATCACCTTCCAACACCTCAAGCAACCATTGATAGGGCCGCGCATAAATCGCGGCATCCGGGCCGGCGCAAAGGGCCTGGCAGTGCTGACCAACATCGTCAAAATGTACCCAGGTTTCCCAAAATCGTGCCCACGTCTCCTGCAATTGCGCCGTTGCAAACGGTCGTGTAGGTTCATCCAGGTAAAACGTGCTCAAGGCCTCATGCGGCGCCAAGATTGTACCGGCATTTTCATATTGCACCAGCCGTTCCCACTCTACGGCTACTAAATTTGCGATAAAATTTGACGAAAAAACCTGCCAAAAATGCACGGCGCCATGAAATAGCACCCCTACGGCTGAGGGTTCTATCCCCAACTCGCGTGGATTACGGAAGATCTCGCGCAAACTCATACCTTCCTTGGTCGCCAGCGCGGCGTCGACCACCAAGGTGGCGGTTAATCCATCGTAGGTGTGCCCAGGGGCGTTGTGTGTCATAGTCATAAATAAGGCGCCAATAATACTGCGAGTCCAGTGGCATCATAGTCGGCGGCGCGTACCGCCACCACCGCCTTTCCGTTACGGCTTACCACTAAATACCCGGCGGGTATGCCAGACAACCGGGATATTTTATGTGGCCGATCATCCAATAAAATCTCCACGCCACGCGCCGCATCCCGCAACCAGGCATCACACAAACGTTGCACGATATGCGTCAAGGACGTCACCACTACCAATTGCATAGGTTCGATAAAGCGCAATTCCAACAACGGGTCATGAGGGCGCCAATCCGCGGCCTCGGTCGTTTCAATTTTGTAATTACCGTCAGTAGCGGCTAACATTTGTTCTTGCTCGACATCCCGTCGGCTTGCGACCAAGGTAATGGCGATGGGTAGCGTAGACATGGGTACTTCAACTCCGTTGGGATACTCTCCCCAAACATATATCGTGCCAGTAGTTATATAATTGAGACCGCGCAATTATGTTAAGGTGCCGCTAATGCGCTGATATTAATGTAAGATTACAATTATTAACAGTGCGTTGATATTTCAACTTAAATTTAGGGCACCTCTAAAAATTCGATCAAGCCGATGACGATAAGGCGCAACTGGGCGGAAAAGCGCAGTTAACACGAAGTCTACTGCTACGCGGCCCCGCATTTTAGCCAGTTTCAACGCAGCCGACGCGGTTTCAACGGGTTTTTAAAAGTCCTCGGGCTCGCGTGGCATCAAACGTCACGACCAGATTTTTCAATACGATTTTCAGGAATGAGAACATGCAGTTGACGCTGTACACCGATTATTCTTTGCGCGTGTTATTGTATCTTGCCACACAGTCTGAGACGCGCGCAACGATCAGTGAGATCGCGGACTTTCACGACATTTCACGCAATCATCTGATGAAAGTGGTGCATAATTTGGCACTGGCAGGGTTTGTCACATCACAACGCGGCAAATTCGGCGGCCTGTCCCTGGCGCGCGCGGCGGAACGTATCTCCATCGGCGAGGTCGTGCGCCAAACCGAGCCCAACTTCCATTTAGTAGAATGTTTTGACAGCAAGGCCTCCAACTGCCGCATTGACGGCGCGTGCGTGCTCAAACACCTGCTCTTCCGCGCATCGGAAGAATTCCTGAAGACCTTAGACCTCTACACCCTGCAAGACATGTTGAAGCCTACAGTAACCCCCCGCAAACCTGCGATCGTAGCCAAACCTGTGGTGATGCGCAGCCGAACGGGCACACGTTCGCGCTGACCGCCTGCTAAGTTGCGGGAACCACTAAAAATTCATTCATCCGACAATTCCTAGAATCAGCCGTTGGATGCCGTGGTGTGTGCGCTTTTCCGCGCGCAGGACAAGGCGCAAATCGCCGTTAATGGCGAGCCCTTTACAAGATTTGCAACGCAGACATGAGTGCGGCAACGCGTGCAAACTGCAGCATAGCGCTCCCACCCATTGGGCAAATGTTACATTCATGATAACTCCATTAATATTATAATGTTAGCGTTGCCTGTAGCGGTCAACTGTAGTTTCCAGGTTGAACCTAGCAGCCTGTTTTTAGGCTATTTTTTCTGCGGTACGCATGCCAAATGTCCGTCTCATATTGCATAGACACAGAATTTATTATCTACCACAATATTCATGGTTTCTTAACATATAAAGTCGATAATTTGACACTTGATCCACCTGGAGACGCACCATGTTCCCCTGGACGACTAGCCCTACGACAGACCAAGCGGACAAATCACCTGTTATGCAGGATGAGCAAGAAGCCATTGCAGGTGACATTG
>JAOUGF010000195.1 GCA_029857925.1 Gammaproteobacteria bacterium | reverse complement strand
AGCCGGTGCCGCCGATGGAGCCGGTATCCGCTTGTACGGGCCGGAAATCCAGGCCTAGGCGTTTAAAGATGCGGCAATAGGTCTCGTGCATCACGGCATAGGTTTGTTGCAACGACGCGCTGTCCATATGGAACGAATAGGCGTCTTTCATAATGAATTCGCGTGCGCGCATCACACCAAAGCGCGGGCGCACCTCGTCGCGGAATTTGGTTTGAATTTGGTAAAAATTGGCCGGGAGTTGGCGATAACTCTGTAATTCGCGGCGTATCAGGTCTGTAATGACCTCTTCGTGTGTTGGCCCCACACAAAATTCGCGTTGATGGCGATCTTTAAAACGCAATAGTTCCGGGCCGTATTGTTGCCAACGCCCGGATTCTTGCCACAGCTCCGCAGGTTGCACGGCGGGCATCAACACCTCTTGCGCGCCCGCGCGATCCATCTCTTCGCGCACCACCGCTTCGACCTTGCGCAGCACGCGCAGGCCCAGCGGCAGCCAGGTGTAGCAGCCCGACGCCACCTTGCGGATCATCCCCGCGCGCAACATTAATTGGTGACTGATCACCTCGGCATCGGCAGGGGTTTCGCGTTGGGTGGCGAGCAAGAGTTGTGACGTACGCATTGTTGGGTTCCATAGCATTCGAGGCGGATTAACCGCTTATTATACACGTGGGGACGGCGGTGGGCGACGCGTTATGCGGCGGGTGTGTAGCGCAGCGATAAATCCACGGCGCGAACGTGCTTGGTCAAACCGCCTAACGAAACGAAATCCACGCCAGTCTCGGCCACCGCGCGCAGGTTGTGTGCGTCGATGCCGCCGGACGCCTCCAGTTCGGCGCGGCCGTGGGTGATCGCAACGGCCTCGTGCAACATCGCAACGTCCATATTGTCGAGCAAAATACGCGGTGTGCCGACGGCCAGCGCCTCTTCGAGTTGGACGAGGGATTCGACCTCGACCTCCAACAACAATTGCGGCGCCAGGCGACGCGCGGCGGCCACCGCGGCGGTGATGCTACCGGCGGCGGCGATGTGGTTTTCTTTGATGAGTATCGCATCATACAGGCCCATGCGATGGTTATGGCCGCCGCCGCAACGCACCGCGTATTTTTGCGCAACGCGCAGACCGGGCAAGGTCTTGCGGGTATCGAGCAGGCGCGTGCGGGTGCCGACGAGCAGGTCTGCGAGGCGACGTGTGGCGGTCGCGGTGCCGGACAGGGTTTGCAGGAAGTTCAGCGCCGTGCGCTCGGCCGTCAACAACGCGCGCGCCGCGCCCTGGACTTCACATAGCAGGGTGTTCGCGCCCACCCGTGACCCTTCCTCGACCTTCCAGTGTATCGTCGCCTGCGGGGCGACCTGTTGGAATACCGCGTCAAACCATGGCCGCCCGCATATCACGGCATCTTCACGGCAGACAATGCGGGCGACACCCTGCGCCTGGTCAGGCAACAAACGGCCGGTCACGTCGCCTGTGCCAAGGTCTTCTTGGAGGGCGGATTTTACGATGAGGTCTATCTCGTGGGCCTGGGGAGGGGTAGGCGGTTTCATAGGGGTGATAAACTGTACCTTGGGTCTGTGATTTGATAAATTTATGAGCAAATCCATTGAATTCCTACTATACTACCGCGTATCCACTCCAACATGGAGGGATAAGTTTGTGCTTGGGCAATCTTGAAAGTCAATAGAGACGTTCTCGGTGCAAGTAGGTACGGCTTGTTCGTTCGGGGGGTGGGGCTAACGTGTTCACTTGTATGTACCGAGGTAAGTAAATGGCAATTGGCAAAGTAAAATGGTTTAACGAATCCAAAGGTTTTGGTTTTATCGCCCCGGAAGACGGCGGTAAGGATGTCTTTGTGCACTATTCCGCCATCACGGGCGGTGGCTTCCGCACCTTGCAGGAAGGCCAAAGCGTGCAGTTCGACGTCGAACAAGGCCCTAAGGGTTTGCAAGCCGCTAACGTCGTTCCGCTGTAAACATATTCCAAAATTGATCTTGCAGTCCAGAAACCCCGTCTTGAGCGGGGTTTCTTTTTTTGGGTAATGGTCTTTTTGCGGCGGTGTCGGAGCTTTTTTAACGCGATGTAAGACTGTCGCCCCCGCTGCTGCGTTGGTCTGCAAATTGCTGACCTTGCCCGTATGTTGCGATTTTCAAAAATAGCCCCCCTCATTTTCGGCATGTTAGGCGTGTGCGGATGGCCGCAGGTATGGGCCGATGCCAATCAGGACCTCTTTAATGCCGCCGCGCGGGGCAATGAGGGTGCCGTGCGTTCTGCGTTGCTGGCGGGGGCCGACGCCAATGCGCGCAATGCCCACGGGCGCACCCCGCTGATGGCCGCCATCTTCTACGGCAATCAATCGATTATCAAACTTTTACTCGCTGAAGGCGCCGATGTGAATGTCGCGGATAAATTTGGCCGCACGGCGTTGGTCGAGGCGGCATTGCGCCCGGACGTGGCAATGTTTACCACCCTGTTGGAACGTGGGGGAGACGTGAACGCCAAGGCCGAGGATGGGGTCACCGCATTAATAAACGCGACGTTTAGCGGTAATATGGAAATCTTCCAGTTGTTAATCGCCAAGGGTGCCGACGTAAAGGCCAAAAACAAAGAAGGGTTGACCGCGTTGCATCACGCCGCCCATTTTGGGCGCTTAGACATGTTAAAACAATTGTTGGCGAAGGGTGCGCCTATCAATGCCCAGGCCGCAGACGGTAGTACACCGCTGATGCTTGCCGCCGCGCAAAATCAAGTCGATACGGTAGAGACGCTGCTCGACTTCAAGGCGGACTATCAACTGAAGACGACGGCAGACATGACGGCGCTACAAACCGCGCAGGCGGCCGGGCATAAGAAGGTCGTTAAACTGCTGGAAAATGCCGATGAAAAGGCCAAAGAAGATAAAGAAAAGGATGAAAAGGCGAAGGCGGAGGCTGGCGGCGACAAGAAAGAAGTCGAAAAAACCGAACCCAAACCGGCCGAGAAAAAATAGAATAGCGCTACGTCCAATGGGTTGAGGGGAACGCAGCGTGGTGGGGGTGGTATTGGCGGCAAGCGGCCTGGGGGTGTGCGGGGTGATGTGTTGGCGCGCGCGCGGTGCCGAATGGGGGTCGTGGGCGGTCAATGTTGTCGACGGATTTTTACGCCTCTTCTGCCGCCATTATCACCGGATGCAGGGGCCAAGCTTGTGTTTGCCGACACACGGGCCTGCGATCGTGGTCGCGAATCATGTCTCCGGTTTAGACCCCTTTTTGTTGATCGCCGCCAGCCCACGACCGTTAAGATTTTTGATGGCGCGCGAGGAATACGAACGTTTCGGCTTGCGGTGGCTGTTTAAGGCGGCGGGGTGTATCCCGGTGGATCGCGATCGTAACCCGGCCCGTGCATTGCGTGCGGCGGCGCAGGCCTTGCAGCGTGGCGAGGTGGTGGCGGTGTTTCCGCAAGGCGGCATACGCGCACCGGACGCGCCGCGCTTGCCGCTGAAGGGCGGCGCGATACGCCTAGCCAAGCGGTTTGAGTGCATGATACACGCGGTGCATTTACGCGGCGTGCGGCGGGTCGGGCATGTGGTTACGCCGCTTTTGGTGCGTGGGAAGGTGTGTTTGGACGTCCACTCCCCCTTTGATTGCCGGGAGCACGAAGATCATCTGCATTGTTTGCGCAGGATGGAGAAATTAATTTTAAAGGAGTAATCTCGCGCGTTGCGCGGTAGGCGCTATGTTTACAATAGATGTAGTCAGTATAGGCGCGTGGATATTTGCCGCGCTGGGCTGGGTGGCGGGTATCCTGATGTTGGGCTTGCTGTGCCTGCTCGCCTATGACCTCACGCAGACCCGCCATGCGGTGTTGCGCAATTTCCCGGTGATCGGCCACCTACGCTATTTTTTAGAGCGCCAGGGTGAATATTTTCGCCAATATTTTTTCGCGCATGACCGCCAAGAGCTGCCGTTTGATCGCGCCACACGCGGTTGGGTTTATCGCACCGCGAAGGGCCTTGGCGGTTTGATCGGATTCGGTTCGACGAATGATTTGCGCGTGCCGGGGGCGATGATTTTTGTCAATTCCGCCTATCCGATTTTAGAAGAAGAGTTGGTCGCGCCTGCGCCGGTGGTGATAGGCACCGAGTGCGACAAACCGTTCGCACCCAAAGAAATTTTTAATATCTCGGGTATGAGTTATGGCGCGATTTCGGCGCCTGCGGTGCGCGCGCTGACGCAGGGCGCGGCCAAGGCGGGGGTGTGGATGAACACCGGCGAGGGTGGGCTTGCGCCGTATCATCGTGAGGCGGATTGCGATTTGATCTTCCAGATCGGTACCGCGAAATACGGCGTGCGTGACGAATTTGGCCGCCTAGACAAGCAAAAATTGTTGGAAATCGCCGAGCACGTGAAGGCGTTTGAGATCAAGATATCGCAAGGCGCGAAGCCGGGACGCGGCGGTGTATTGCCGGCGATTAAGGTGACACCCGACATCGCCGCGATACGCGGTATCCCGATAGGCAAGCCGTCGAGCAGCCCCAACCGTCACGTCGAGATCAAGGGTCCGAATGATCTACTCGACATGATTATGTACATACGCGACCTGACGGGGCGCCCGGTGGGGTTTAAAGTGGCGTTATCTAGCGATACTTTTACACGGGAATTATTTGAATGCGTGTTGCGGCGCGGGTTGCATACGGCGCCGGATTTTATCACCGTAGACGGCGGTGACGGTGGGACGGGTGCGGCGCCGCAGATCTTGGCCGATTTTGTCGGCCTGCCGTTGAACGAGGCGCTGCCGATGCTGGTCAATTCGGTGATGGCGGCGGGTCTGCATCATCGTATCCGCGTGGTCGCTTCAGGAAAATTGGTGACCTCGGCACAGGTCGCGTGGGCGATGTGCGTAGGGGCCGACTATGTGACGTCGGCACGCGGTTTTATGTTCGCGTTGGGGTGTTTGCAATCGCTGCAATGTCATTTAGACACCTGTCCGACAGGGATCACCACCCATAACAAGCGCTTGCAGCGCGGCCTGGTGGTCAGCGACAAGGCGGAACGGGTCGCGAATTACGCGTATTGGGTCAATCGCGAGGTGGACAAATTGGCCCATTCGTGCGGTTTGCACAATGCGCGCGGGTTTCGTCGGCAACACCTGCGTATCGTGCAAACACCCTATCGCAGTGTGCCGTTGGATGAATTATTTCCGTATCCCGCGAGCAGCCAACTGAACGTGTGACCCCCTCCCGCAGAA
>JAOUGF010000194.1 GCA_029857925.1 Gammaproteobacteria bacterium | reverse complement strand
AGGGAACATTGCGCGGCATAGCAACGGCTTGCTGAGCCGCATCAGCCCCAATGAGGTGACCGGCCATAAATTACCCGGTTGGGTGCCGGGCCGTGGCGCTTTGATTACACATTTTGGTGATCCGGCGCATCCTTTGGTCGTAGTGTTGTTACATCTGGCGCTGGGGAAGCGCGCGCGTATCCAGCAATTGGAATATGTGAGCGAAGTGATCAAAAATTTCGAGCACGTGGTCGTGATGGGCGACTTAAACTGCCAGCCCGGGAGTCACGAAATGGAGATGTTGCTTGAACGCAACAACCTGATCGAACCCGCCGCTTGGTTAAATACCTTTCCCAGTTGGAAGCCCACGCGCAAATTGGATCACATCCTCGTATCGCCCAGTTTAGAGGTGCGCGATATGTCGGTGTTGCACGTCGATTACTCCGATCATTTACCCATAGCTTTAGAGTTGGTTTTGCCCAAAAAGGTACAATTGGCGGCATAACTGTCGTGCAATAACCACATAATCTTGATTATCAAGAATTTTTATACAAACGATCAAAAAATATTGTGCATTTTTTTTGAACAACCACTGGCTATCTATAGCGAAAAGATAAACAATACCGGAGTTTGCCGGGGCCGGTTGGGTTTCGGCATGACTTTGTCTCTCCCACTTGAATAGTATGAGGATCTCACTATGCGTAAAATTGCTGTAATCGCCTTAGCGATTGTGGCCGCAACCGCCATTGGTTGCACCAAAAAGGCTGAACAAGCTGCCCCGGCCGCGCCTACTGCGGCCCCGATGGCCCCTGCAGCCCCGATGGCCCCGACTGATGGCGCTGCCGCTCCTGGTGCCGCTCCTGCTGCGCCAGCCGCTCCTGCTGCGCCAGCCGGTCACTAATCGCTTAATTTTAGCGAAGGTGTCAGGCCAGCAACGGGTTCGCCCGTCGCTGGCCTTTTTTTATTTCTCGCCACCCCGCCTTACCGCCTTCTATTCCCCCATTAAGGTAACCGCTTAAGCTAAATTTTCCAGCCACAATGCCGATATGAATACCGAAGCCTTAAAACGAGCACCTTATGGACGTTACAAATTTACAACGGCAGATTATCGCCCCGTTTATCACCGAAACCCTGAATGCATTGGCCAATATGGCGGGGTTGAAAGCAACGGTGGGGGAGGAATTCTTAGACGATATCAATTCGTTTAAATTCAAAGGTTATGCGGTTTCCGCGCCTACCCATGGCATTATCGAGGGCGTGATCTTAGTGCATTTTTATATTGAAACCGCACTGAGCATCGCCAATCATGTCAGGCTGCACATGCTGGGCATTACCCAGGCGGAGACGACTGTCACCCCGGAGGTCAGCGAGGCATTGCAGGAATTTTGTAATACGTTTATTGGTTTATCGACCGCCGATCTGGAGCGCTTGGATTTGGGAATCCGTTTTGAACCGCCGGTGTTTATCCAAAATACTGAAGACATGATGCGACTGATCGGCGCAACGCAAGAGATCGTATGTACGCCCGTGCAAGTCGAAGGGGTGGGGCGTTTTTACCTCAATCTTTTAATGCATGATAAGACGGAGGGTTAGGGACGATGTTGCCCACGGACGCCAAAATCTTGGTGGTGGATGATATGAAGATGATACGCACCGCTTTGAAAAAATATCTCGGCATGCTCGGCTACAATAATATTGTTGAGGCAGAGAACGGTTTGGACGCGTTAATCAAATATGAAAATGAAAAGCCGCGTTTCATTTTTATGGATGTGGTGATGCCCAAGACGACAGGCAGTGAGGCGTTAAAGGCGATACGCGCAAAGGACAAGGCGATACCCATCGCGATGCTCAGTTCCGTCGCGGATGAATCACTGATCGCCGAATGTCATGCGCAAGGCATCGTCGGTTACGTGCTGAAACCGTTGACGATGGAGAACGGCCCGGCGATATTGTCGGACATTTTGGCCAAAGCGTAATGAATGCTATAAAAAGTGCAGGGACCACCCCAAGGGGTGCGGCCCCTGCCCTGTCCTGCGAACATTACAATTTGGTTGCATTCTCCGCCAAATAGGCGGCGACGCCATCGGGCGAGGCCTTCATACCCTTCTTACCCTTGCTCCAACCGGCCGGGCACACCTCACCGTGTTCTTCGGTGAACTGTAACGCATCCACCATGCGCAACATCTCTTCTATGCTGCGTCCCAACGGCAGGTCATTGACCACTTGGTGGCGCACCATACCGGCCTTGTCGATCAGGAACGAACCGCGAAACGCGACATTGCCGTCGGGCGTTTCAACATCATAGGCCTTGCATATCGCGTGATTCATATCGGCGACCATCGCATAACCCACCGGGCCGATCCCGCCTTTTTCGATCGGCGTATTGCGCCAGGCGTTGTGCGTGAAATGCGAGTCGATCGAGACACCGATCACTTCTACGTTGCGCTTCTTGAATTCATCCAAGCGATGATCAAACGCGATCAATTCGGACGGACACACAAAGGTGAAATCCAACGGATAAAAAAAGATCACCGCGTATTTGCCTTTAGTGGCGTTGGTGAAGTTGAATTTTTCTTCAATCTTGCCGTTGCCTAAAACCGCTGCAGCGGTAAAATCCGGGGCCTTACGGCCTACGAGTACGCTCATGGGTGTTTCCTCCATCTTTGTAGCTGAAAGGGGTGCGGCATGCGGATAGTCGAGGCAGTAGCCACGACAGATCGCACGCGGCTGCCGCGTGGATGCGGTAGTATGATGGTGTTTTGGTGCCGCCGCAAGGGTTCGCCGTGGCCTTTTTTTTCGGGGATAAAATGAATTATCAACATATATTTCATGCGGGCAATGCCGCCGATGTATTAAAGCACTTGGTGCTTTTGGGTGTATTGCGCGCGTTGGCGCGTAAGGCGACGCCCTTTTTATATCTCGACACCCACGCCGGGGGTGGTCTATACGATTTAAATGCGGCGGCAGCACTAAAAACCGCAGAATTTCAAACCGGCATCGGCCGCTTGTGGGCGACGCGCGAGGCGGCCAACGTGCCCCCATTGGTGGAGGACTATTTGAATATCGTGGCGGCGCGCAATCCGCACGGGACACTGCGCACCTATCCGGGCTCGCCGTTGTTCGCGCAGGCGGTCGCACGCAGCGACGATCAACTGATACTCTTCGAACAAGCGGCCGAGGTGTGTAACTATTTAAAGGCACTGTGCGCGGACGACCCGCGCGTCAGCGCACACAACAGCGACGGCTACGCGGCGCTCAAGGCGTTTTTACCACCGCGCACGCGTAAACGCGGCGTCGTGTTGATAGATCCGCCATTTGAAGATCGCAATGAATTCACACGCGTCGGTGAGGCCTTGATCGGCGCAGTGGAACGCTGGCCGACCGGCATTTTTTTGGTCTGGTATCCAATCACCGCGCAGAGCGAAGATGCGCAATTACTGGCGCGTTTACGCGCCAGCGGGTTGCGCAAAATCCTGTCTGTGGAATGGTGTTGGCACGGGTGCAGATTGCCCAAGGGGATGAATGGCAGCGGGATGTTGATCGTGAATCCACCGTGGCAATTTGAGCGTGAAATGGACACGCTACTGCAATGGCTGCACCCGCAGTTGGCCCCCGATGCGCGCGCGGGTAAGGTGCAAGTACAGTGGTGCGTGCCCGAATAGCCATTATAATAGCGTTGAGCGACGCACGGTTTATTAACCCTAGTCCTCAGGTATAATAGCGGGCTGGTGAGGCGAAAAAGTGAATCGG
Organism: Gammaproteobacteria bacterium; assembly: GCA_029857925.1. GTDB lineage: Bacteria > Pseudomonadota > Gammaproteobacteria > S012-40 > S012-40 > CAKKRP01. The sequence continues at coordinate 1,502 of JAOUGF010000194.1, read as the reverse complement.
CGTGAAGGTTATCATCTTGGATCGCGACGGGGTCATCAACGAAGATTCCGATGAATATATCAAGTCCGTGGACGAGTGGGTGCCTATCCCCGGCAGCCTGGAGGCGATCGCGCGTTTGACGGCGGCCGGATACCGCGTGTTGGTCGCGACCAATCAATCCGGGGTCGCACGCGGGATGTTTTCGTTGCACACGTTGGCGGGTATCCATCAAAAAATGCAGAGTGCGGTGGAGGGTCACGGCGGGCATATCGAAAAAATCTTTTTCTGCCCGCACGGCCCGGAGGATCATTGCGATTGCCGCAAGCCCCTGCCGGGGTTGTTTCATCAGATCGCGGCCTATCTCAACGCACCGTTGCGCGACATCCCCGCCGTCGGCGATTCGTTTCGTGACCTCGAAGCGGCGCAATCCGGAGGGGCGATGCCGATATTGGTACGTAGCGGCAAGGGTGAACGCACCATCGCCAAACATGGTGATGAATTGAAGATCCCCGTGTATGCAAATCTGAAGGCCTATGTAGATGTGTTGTTGGCGCATTGATCGACATTTGGATGGGAGTTGACGTGTTATTTTTGCGTTCGTTGATTTTTTTTGTTGGCATGGCGATATTCACGGTGATTTTCACGACACCCACGCCTATCATCGTGTTGCTTCCCTATCGGTGGCGTTACATGATACTGACGCAGTGGAGCCGTGTCGTTTTGCATTGGTTACGCATTACTTGTAATCTCAATTTTGTGGTCGAAGGGCGTGAACATATCCCCAATGGCGCGGCGATCGTCTTTTGCAAACATCAGTCGACGTGGGAAACATTGGCGTTGCAACGGGTGTTTCCACCACAAGCGTGGGTTTTGCGGCGTTCGCTGTTCATGATTCCGTTTTTCGGTTGGGGACTGTGGGCGATGGACCCCGTCGGCATTGATCGCGGCGCGGGGCGTAAGGCCTTGGCCGAGGTCGTCGAGGGGGGCACCGCGCGCCTAAAAAAAGGACGTTGGGTGGTGGTGTTTCCCGAAGGCACGCGGGTGCCTCCGGGGAAACGCGCGCAATATCGCATCGGCGGCGCGATCTTGGCCACCAAGAGCGGTTTTCCGGTGGTGCCGGTCGCCCACAACGGCGGCGAATATTGGCCAAAAAAACGCGGTTTTTTGAAGCCGCCAGGGACGATCAAAATGGTGATAGGCCCACCCCTTGAGTCCACGAACGTAGAACCCAATGAACTGATGCATCGCGCGGAAACGTGGATCGAGGCGCAAATGGAGCGGATCACTGCAGAGCGGTATAAAACCGACGGGCGCATTACCTACTACAGCCGCGACAACGCGGCAAGACCCTCTTAGGGAGTGCACTTACAAAGGACGCGCGCGGTTGCCGCGCAAATATCTTTCACCTCATTTGTTTTCGGAGTCGAATATGACCAAAAAAATTCTGATTCCCCTCGCACAAGGGTGCGAAGAACTGGAGGCGGTCACGCTGATTGACTTATTCCGCCGTGCCGGGTTTGAGG
>JAOUGF010000193.1 GCA_029857925.1 Gammaproteobacteria bacterium | reverse complement strand
AAGGTATTATTCACACGGTATTCCGCGTGCGCGGAAGGCGCATATTTCACTTCGTTGACATCAAAGGCGTTCAGCAGAAAATCCAGGCGCATACGCAAATCAAAATTCCATTCGGATTGATAAGGCAGCCGCTGGCTGACACCCACAGAAAGCCTTCTAATCCCGTCCGATGTCGAAGTGCGTAGATTTATTGTTTGCATGTCGCGCTCAACAAAGACATTGCGTATCATCAATTGCGAATACACACTTAAATCGCGCGTCGCCGATTCGACCACTTGTTGCAATTCACCGACCTTAAGCGTGGCCGTTGGCGTAGTCACACGCCGCCACACGGGTACGCTTTGATAAGTAGAATAGCTGGCAGACACGTTCAATTGATAATCCGGCCCGAATTCCGGTAGATCCCGCGTCAACCCCAGCGTATACATCTTAGAATCCCCGCTGACCTGTGCGGCACGCGCACGAATATACGCTTCGGAAAGGCCCACCGCGCGCATGCCGGCGACCGTCGGGTGCGCCTTTAAAAACTCAATCTGCTCCGCCGATAGCTGCATTTCTTGGGGGATCAGCAAGTCTTCATTAATGCGCGTAACTTCCCCGTCAGTTCCAATGGCGTTCAGCAACCCGTTTATCGCATTGTTGGTCAACAAATAGGGGGAACGGCGAATATCCACGTGAAAACTTACGTTGGAAACCGGATTTAACTGCCCGCCCACATGCGCCGTAACATTATTTAACGCTTTATAGGAAAGGTCATAGTCCGCAAAACTGAAGGCAGTCACTTTGTTGGAAAAATAGCGCAAATCCGCGCCGATCGCCTGTCTGTCCATTATTGAATTCGTATCAAAAAAACCACCGATTTCCTGGCGCACCACGAACGCGCTGCCGCTAAAATTCGGCAATATATCTGGAAATTCCAGCGCCCCGCCGATCATCGGGTTGTCCGTATTTAGTTTCAATGACTCTAAGTAGTCCAACGGCAACCCCGCGACGATACTGGCCTGCATCTTAGGGTTGATCTTATACGCGACAAATGCCCCATCATAACGCCCGAGCACACCACCGCGATTGGTGGACTGGCGTCCGACGCTCACATCCGTTTTATTCAGTTTGCCTCGATATTCATACTGTACCGAACGGATACGATATTTCGCCTCCTCCCGTATATCGCCGGTCACGTAATCTACATCGTGCATGTTGTAATCGAGATTACCGCTGAACAGCAGCCGACTTTCATAGGCCGCCGTGCGCGTGCGCCCGGTCACATCCACATAGGTGTTCAACGAATTCAGCGAGAAATTACTCTCTCCGCGATTGACGGCAACGCCCCCCAGGTACATCGTGGAAATGCGGCCAAACACATCATTTTGTGTCGCATCCTTTTCACTACGCGCCGCGTCTCGCACCTGACGTAACTCGGTGACCTGCGTATCACGGGCTTTGACCGACATCAAGCGTTGCTGTACCGTGCGTGTGCGGTCGTCATCCGGATAGGCCTTAATGTACGACTCGTATTCATCTTTTGCCAGCGCGTATTGCCCCAACCGCTCGCGCGCCACGCCGATGTATTCCTTTGCGTCGCGTACATGGGGGTTTCCGGCTTGTTGAGTAATTTGAGTAAAGCGAAAAATCGCTTCATTATAGCGGCCTTCCAACAAATCACGGCGTCCTTGCTCCAACAATTGCGCCAAGGCTTGATCGTCCGCGTTGGAGGGCAATATACCCGGAATCGCGTTTGCAGTTTGCACGACCTCGCGTTCCAACCGAACTTCTATGACGCTGCCGCGACCCTCTTTTATCTTAAATGCGACGATATTCTCAAACCGCAAAACTAAAAACGGCCCGCCTTTAACATTGCCTTCGTAAATCACCTCGGTGATCAATCCCGATGTTGATTGCGGCTGCAAGGTTTCGCGCCGTTTCAATCCGTCCTCAGGGAAATTCGCGTCTATGGAATGAAGTTGGATTTGCAGAATCTTTCCGCGTGACGAGGGAAAGTGTTTAACGTATTCCAGCGGCGTAACAAATTCCGCGCGAAAAACCGTTATGTCACCCTGCTCCTCGACTTGAACCGCCTTCAGGACTTCTCCCGCGACGGCCCAAGCCGGAAACAGCGCGCACCCCGTTAGGAGTATTTTTAACAGACCCCGTCCTATCCCCATAAATACTTCCGCACATCAAATCAAAAAGCGGCGACTGCATCCCTAAACTATAACCCGGCCGACACACTTACCGTACACCCCTCTCCCTGACGCTCTACCCAAAAGCCAGCGTGCGGGAAGGGGGTGCTGAAGCAGGTGAATTTCGATGCCAGACCAATTCCCGGCCATGCACCGCTAAAATATCCACATATCCTCGACTTACCCCGCAGGAGGTGTGCTTTACCCCCTGCATGGGGCGCACGGTACGGGAAAACGCACATCCGTCATTGCCCGCACCCTACTATGTGCAGGTTTATAGTGTGCTCGATTATCCTTAAATCGCCATGAACTATGCCCATTTGCGCCGGTTTTGACGCACTGACGGGGCCCACCACCGCACGGCGGGCCACATCCTTTACCTGTGCTCTAATCGCACCTGTTTAAAGGATTCCTCGTTATGGCATCGTTCACATTGGCCGCCAAATGAGCCATGGTGTATATCGTCACCTTGGTGGCAAGATATGCACGTCTTGCCAAGCTTGATCTTATCCTTCACTGGATCTCTATGGCAGGCATGGCAATTAAGGCCTTTGTGTTTACCCTTTAACGGGTACTCGGTTTGCTTGTCGTGATTGAACAGCCAACCCTTCCAATTTGCGGACGCATGACACAAACCACACGCCTTACCAAGGCGTTTTTTGTGTGACTTCGCGTCATCGGCCTCATGGCATTCACCGCATTTGAATTCGGTGGTCTTGAAGGCGGTGCTTAAATGGCAATCTTCGCAGGTGATCGTCGTATGCGCGCCCAACAATGGAAAACGCGTCAATCCGTGGTCAAAGATCACTTTGTTGTCCCACCCGGATTCATCGTGGCATTTATCGCACTTTTCACCTTCCTGGTTCAGGTGCGCGTCGTCTTTTCGGTGGCACCCAATGCAGGTCTTTTCCAGTTTGGCGTAGACATCTCCGCGATGGCACACATTACACGCCACTTCGCGGTGGTTGCCCTTTAACGCAAATTTGGTCTTGGTGGTGTGATTAAACACCGGACGTGACCAAGACTTGGGCACATGACATTCTTCACATTTGTCGCCGAATAAAGTGTTATGCGCGTCTTCCAGTTTATGACAAATATTGCATGATTTATGGCTGTTGATTTTCTTGTACACATCACCTTTATGGCAGCTTTGACACTCCACCGTGGAATGACGCCCGTCCAGCGGATACTTAGTGTCTTTATCATGATCGAATTTGAGTAGCGCCCAGCCGTTTTCGGTATGGCACTCCTGACATTTATTGCCGTTTTTTTCCTCGTGTATGTCGTTACTGAAATGACACGTCACGCAGCCTTTCGGCGTATTCTTATAGCGCTGATTGACGTGGCAGGCCGCGCACGCGACGCTGCGATGGGTATTTTTTAACGGGAACTTGGTTTTCTCGTGGTCGTATCGCGCCATCCCCCACACCAACTGGGTATGACATTGCGCGCAATCCTTGCCTAAGCGACCATTGTGCGCATCATCGTCGCGATGGCATTCACCGCACACTAACTGCGCCTTCCGATACAACTGACCCGATTTGTGGCATTCGTTACATACAGCGCGTTCGTGCGTACCTCGCAACGGAAAATCGCTTTTATCGTGATCGAAGTTATCAACGTCCATGGGCATGATATTTTCTTCACGCCCGCGGTGATCGGGATGACAGGCGCTGCATAGCAGCGTTTTGACGTCTTGCACCTTGCCATGAAACCCGGCTTGTTCGCGGACATCTTTACCGACTTCCTTATGGCACCCCATACACAAATCATTTTGCGCGTGCTTCTCAAAGGATTTGTGGCAATTATTGCAATCTTTTTCCAGCTTGGCATGCCCTTGGGTAAGCTTGCCGGGCATCACCAAACGCTCAAAACGTTCAAACGGGGCGGCCGTGGCGCCACTCGCCCACATTGCGCCCAACACAACAACTAGCGTCCACAAACGTCGCACGTGATATCCAGGTTTATGCCAATATGAAAAGAAGAAGGCTACTGATGTCAATTCACTCATCCAAAAACGTGCGATGATCGACTATCAATACATGTGCACGGCGAGGACATGCGCCAGGCCGCTCAACAACAACAAATAAATGACGGGGACATGCCCGACGCGCCAAAACGCAAATATTTTCTTGTACGCGTTGTAACGCGCGACCCGGATCAACACTTGAACATAATTGCGCAATATACTCATTTGATAGCCGAGATTATTCATTTCATGAGCCATCGCCTGCCTATTCATCGCGCCCCCGCCCATCAAAATCGCCGCCAACTGGCGCAATGCGATGCGTCCATACCACCCCACCGCAATGAGGCGAAACGTCGCATTTATCAGCGATGAGGGCGTCGCCATCGCATATATAGTAAACATTTTCAGGCTCTGTTCCAGCGCGGGTGCGATGGCGGTGCTGTGCTGCAGCACGTCTTGCATAAACCGCTCATGGACATGTTTGAGCGATGCACGTTCCGCCACATAATCAAAATTGACCTTGCTTAACAAGTAACGCCCGACGATTCCGCTCAACACCACCATCAACATCGAAAAAAAGGCGACGCTGCCGTTAATCGACTGCAATGTGAAACGCGTGTGGATCAGGATAATCAACGGGGCGACGATACCGATGGCCATGTGCACATTGAACCATTGCTTTATCGGCCCCCAACGACGCATGCCGGGTACGTGCTTACGCATGGTGTATAGAAATTGGCCGAGCATCATTAATCCACCGATCAGGCCCAAGTCGTAAATCAAATCGTCGTCATAGGCCAAGGTCTCTTTATCCCAGCCGCCCCAGGTGACAAAAACTCCCAGCATCACCACCGCCAGCATAGCGCCTATCAACTGCGTTTCGCGTTGAAAACGCGAGTTGTTGGCACGTACTACTACGTCAGGGGCGCTATCATCAAAGCGAATAGGCCCCCTGGACGACGCCTCTATTTGCGCCGTCACTGCCGGGCGACCGGGACGATTACTATTTTCGCTCATTTGACTGTTCCTTATTGACGACAATTCCACAATACATTTGTTAAACTTTCACCAACCAATTACCGCAAAATACAGTGATTTCTCG
>JAOUGF010000230.1 GCA_029857925.1 Gammaproteobacteria bacterium | reverse complement strand
ATGGAACACCGTATCCATGTCGTTTTCGGTCAGGCCATGAAAGGAAGGCTCCAAATCCGCAACGGGTTGCGTGCTATTGAGTTTCAACGGATCGACATCCGCGTTTTCGTGGCCACGCACGCGATGGGCGTTAATGAGCTGCAATACCGCCAATTGTTTGGCCTCGGTGGTTGCAAGCACCTTTTCATAATCTTGGCGGCCGCCGATGATGGGGCTGTGGTGGCGGGCCGCTTCGGCCACCTGGTGTTGTATGACTTGGTGATCGACATCCGGCGCACCCGCAAACTGCGCCTGCAATTGATCGAAATACCGGCGCCACTCCTCAGGCACTGCCGCAGGGTTTTGCAGATAGGTCGCGTACAGGTCTTCAATAAACGATGCATTGCCACCGAACAGATGGCTGTTTTCTGCGAAATGTTGCATTACACTTTTGTTGCGCGCCAACATTCGGGTTCCCATTTTAGTGTAGGTGGTTATGCCCAATTAAAACCTAAATCACCTAAGGAAGGTCGTTTTATACCCAAGCCTATTTACAGTATACCGCCAAATTCCCTTTGCCAGGGGATGCGACCGGATATCGCTAGGGTATCGGCAGGCACATAAAAATTTTGATAGGCATCGCTAGCGTGGGACACCCCTTTGCACTGGAAGTCCGCGCTTGCGGGGTGACCTACGGTGGCTGCCGATTGTCCATTTATGTGTATAAAAGCGCCGAAAATAGTGAGCGCTCACACCCGTCTGTCGCTCGGCGCGCCTAAAAAATTGCCGAGACCTCGAACTTGTACAAGATGCTGGTGTTCCCGCGAAACACGTCATTGTCGAAGCTATTGCCGGTTTGATCACTCCAGAACGTCAGCTGGGGGCCGATTTCAGTACTTAATATTAGGGTTTTGAACATTTTTAGTTTTAGCCCCGTGCCTACGTAAAATGTCACGGCATCGACGCTATCTTCGTTAAAGGTCTGGCCATCGGAGCTGTGTAAAGGGTTCGCATAATTCCATGTCATGCCGCCCCCGCCGATGCCGCCTGCAAAAAAGGTGGAAAGGGAGGTGCCGGGAAAAAGTGCAGACCTTAACGAGGTGATATGGGCTTGCGCGCCAAAGGTCGTCATTGACACATCGCCGTTGATGGAATCATAGCCCTTGTGGCCCGGCTTTAGTTTCGCGCTGTCGAATAAAATATAAAGACTGACGTTGGAGTCTTCTGGCGTTTCCAAAAAGGCGGAGAGTTGAAATGTCTGATGTGTCGTGAAGTGAAAATCCGTCATTGCGCCCTGACCGCGCGCGAGCGCCACGCCAAAGGACGTCGAAATCGAATTGTCATTTGTCACCGTAGGCACGGTAGTTTCTGTGGACGTGGCGGTTTCTATGGCGACAGGGGGGATATAACCGGGTGGGGTGTTGTCCGCAGGCGTTGAGGGCACGATATCCGGCGTGGACGTGCTCGAACTGGAGTGACTAGTACCAGGATAGCTTGGGGCGGCCACCGTCCGCGACCCATGGTTACTATTTGACGCCTTGTCCATCGCGTCACTCAACTTGCCACGGCTGGGTTGACGTTGCCCGGGGTCATGGCCCAATGTCACACACCCTGCTAATGACAGGGCAACGAGCGACATCAAGACGATCGCCTTCAGTGCATTGCGGGCATTGCCCGGCCTATTAACGTCTATATTTCTCATGTTATTAGTCCAATTAAACGGTGCCGTGGATTATATTGCGAAAAAGTTCGGGTTTCTATACCTTCAATAGAGGAGTTACCGAAGGGGAGGATTATGACGGACATACGTCAATTACAAAGCGAAAATCTTGGCGAACACTTCAAGGGACTGGATTGGTCTGGCCGCGAGGTAAGCGCGATCGAATTTGAAGACTGCGTGTTTTCCGACTGCGATTTCAGTGAAGCACAGTTCAAAAAATGCAAATTCTTGGATTGCCGTTTCGTAAACTGCAACTTGAGCGTTGCGAAGGTCACATTGAGCAGGTTTTCCAATGTGGAGTTTGAGAGTTGCAAGCTGATCGGCGTGGATTGGACCACCGCCGCATGGCCGAAATACGCAACGCCCGCGCAATTGAAGTTCATAAAATGCACACTCAACGACTCGTCGTTTTTCGGATTGAATTTACAAGAACTTGTGATAGAAGAATGCAAGGCCCACGACGTGGACTTTAGAGAAGGGGTGTTCTCCGACGCCAATTTCGGCTACACCGATTTCACCAACAGCATGTTCCGGCGCACCAATCTCAGCGGCGCCAATTTCGCCGAGGCGACGGAGTATTCCATTGATATCTACATCAACGACATCAAACGCGCAAAGTTCACGCGCTTTGAGGCGGTGCGGTTGTTAGAGGCGTTGGAGATTGAGTTGGTGGATTGACTCAGTCTGGTGTATGTAGAAAAAATTAAGTGTGTGTGGTGATCTGGATTGATTGTGTTGATAGCCAAAAAGCAATGTAGAACACTGACTCTATTGCGCATTTGCATAATTAAGCGTTTTTGAAAATAACGGAGAAATATGCGGTGTATCAATTTCGTGTTCTATCAGTGCTCTCTGTATATCGGGGTATTGCAGCAAATTTATTGAAAATTATGGTTCGTTACAAAGTAAAAAAATGTCGAAAAAATGGCGACGACACGAAGCTAAGTGCACTTTATTCTTGCTATTGCTAATCATACAACGCATTGTCTATACTAGTTTATAAAATGATAGGGAGGTTTAATTATGCATAAAATAGGATTTTTTCATGTTGCCGCTATAGTAATGTGTGTATTTATAGCTGGCTGCGGCACAGGGGCGCAAGAAGCTTCTAAGGTGGATTTTTTTAGAATTGGTGGCACTATTGTTGGTTTAGAAGGTGCGGGGTTAGAGATACGAAACAATAACACTGATACTTTAGTGTTCGAAAAGCCAGACGGTCGCGATAATCGAGATGTAAAAATTCCTTTTACGTTTCCGGTTGCGATATCGAATGGTGGTAGCTATTTTGTTTCAGTTTCGATGCAACCGGTGCAGCGTAGGCAGTTTTGTGCAGTCAAGAACGGCGATGGACAAGTTTTTAACCGAGACTTTGAAAACGTCGAAGTTATGTGCTCTGTCAATAAATTTTCAATCAACGGCAAGGTGCTAGGCTTGCAAGGGGGAGGGTTAGTTATTCAAAACAATTGGACGGATGACCTTGGAGTGAAAGGTGCGCAGGAAATAAGCCTATCGCCTGACAATAAAGTTTCTGGCGCCCAAGTAGATTTCATTTTTCCAGAAGTTGAGGGATTGGATAGTTTTGAAGTTGTGGTACGCAAACAACCCAATCTACTGCGCCCCCAACATTGCAGTGTGCGCCACGACGAAATTAATCCCGGTGCGGGGAAAATTGCCAATCAAAGCGTCACGAACGTGATAATTGATTGCAGCGCAGATTTGTACACCCTGAAAGGAAGTGCTGCATTTTTAGATCAGTCCAATACGACACTGCAGATCAAAAGTGTTTATTCCACAGAAAATAAGACTGAAATAGTAACAGTAGATAAAGCTGGAGCATTTGAATTTACAACCAACCTTGCGCAAGGATCGTCATTCGATGTTTCTATAGGTACTCAACCTATCGGTACAAACATTTTGCTCAGCCAGACGTGTTGGGTAGATGGTAATACGGGTCATGGTAATATAAACGCGACTACGCCGGCCGTTATTATAAAATGCGGATATAGGGTTGGTGGAAGTGTAAAAGGTCTTATGTTAGGTGCCCATATAACGCTACTGAATAAATCTAATGGAGAGGTCTTGCCGATTGATATGGACGGTAAATTTACTTTGTTACAGCCCGTGTTAGCGGGGCTGGACTACGAAGTTCAAGTTGAACAACAGCCTACAAACGGTCAAAGATGTCATGTCACTAATGGAGGCGGCACGCATACTATGGGTAGTGCGAATGTCAGAGATGTAACAATAGTATGTGGGCAGACTATCGGAGGCAGTATCCTCGGCCTCGCGGCTGGCGCGAGTATGGTATTGCAAAATAACAGTGCCGATGATTTAACTGTCAATGCCAATGGGACGTTTGAATTTTTCACTGCTTTGCCAAAAGGGAGCGGTTTTCGCGTTTCAATATTAACGCCACCCGGTAATCAGCCTTGTGTGATTACCTATGGCAATGGCATCGTTAAAACTTACAATATACGCAGTATCAACGTGCTTTGTGGTACTGCGCCAACTCCGAGTGGCAGTGTACAAGCGATTGCGAGTATGGGAACGGCGAGGGAAGGCCATGCGGCGATTTTTTCCCCTGGGGACATATTCGGCGGAAGTAGCATATTGGTCGCGGGAGGTAGAGATATAAATGGCATAGCGTTGAACAGTGTTGAACGTTATGACATAGCAAAAAACGTATGGTCGTCCTACGGAACAATGACAAACGCGCGTAGCTCTCATACGATGACGCAATTGTGGGGAGGCAGTATTGTTGCAGTAGGTGGATTCGCCTCTAGTGCAGGTGTGAAACAGCATTTGGCGAGCGCAGAAGTTTATTCTGGAACCTACTGGATAACGGGGGGCAGCATGAAAATGTCGCGTTCTGGGCATACAGCCACTGCGTTACCCGACGGAACTCTGTTGGTCGTTGGTGGGTATAATTCCAATACTAAAGCGTTGGCGAGTTCCGAGTTATTAACGCTCGGAACTGCATCAGCTTGGGTCGATGTAGGCAGCTTAAATGTTGCACGCACTGG
>JAOUGF010000192.1 GCA_029857925.1 Gammaproteobacteria bacterium | reverse complement strand
CAACAACAAGAATACGCCCTATTCGCGCCCACTATTGCGCAATACGGAACACGATGAATACAAATTGGTAGGGTTGGCGCCGATTCCGAAGATTCCAATGATCGCATTGATGCGGTTGTGGGAGTACGACTGAACGGAACGGTGCTGGAATGAATCGCAAAAATTCTGCGCACTTAACCGTGTTTAATCTTGAGCCCCAATACCAATGACGCCATGATACCCGTCGCGCCATTGGCCAGCATCATCGGCAGGTCTTGCAAATAGATACCATAAACCAACCAACACAATACACCCAGCGTAAACAACGCATACATCCATAACGAAATGCTTTTAGTGTCGCGCGTACGCAGTGTGCGCCATACTTGAGGCAAAAAAGACACTGTGGTCAGGGTCGCTGCGGCAAATCCAAACCACGTCGCATCCATTAAAATTTCATCTCGTCGAAAAAGTTGCGCACTTTGTCCATCCATCCTTTGGACTGCGGATTGTTTTTCCCGTTTTGCATCGAAGTTTCGAACTGACGCAATAGATCTTTTTGCACCGAGGTCAGATTGACCGGCGTCTCCACCACAACGCGACACAATAGATCGCCTACGCCGCCGCCACGCACGGATTTCACACCTTTGCTGCGCAATCGGAACACCTTGCCTGATTGTGTTTCAGCGGGGATTTTCAGCCGTACACGCCCATCCAACGTCGGCACGTCCAATTCACCACCCAACGCGGCAGTCACGAAATTCACCGGCACGTCACAGTGCAGGTCGCTGCCTTCGCGCTCGAAAATCGGATGGTCACGCACACCGATCTGTACGTATAAATCGCCTCCCGGCGCACCATGCGAGCCGGGCTCACCTTCACCCGACAAGCGTATACGATCACCGGTGTCTACACCCGCAGGGATTTTCGCTGAGAGTGTTTTTTGATCTTGAATTCGGCCTTCACCATGACATTTAGCGCATGGTTCGGCGATGATCTCGCCGCGTCCATTACAGCGCGGGCAGGTTTGTTGGATGGAAAAAAAGCCTTGTTGCATGCGCACCTGGCCATGACCGCCGCAGGTGTTACACGCAGTCGGTTTGGTACCTTTTTTTGCGCCATTGCCGCCACATTCCGCGCACGACGTCCACGTCGGTACTTTTATCTTAACCGTGGTGCCGAACACCGCCTCTTCCAGGCTCAGTTCAACGTTGTAACGCAAATCAGCGCCACGATGTGCGCCGCCACGACCACCGCCGCGCCCGCCACCACCACCTCCGCCACCAAAGATGTCGCCGAAGATGTCACCGAAGATGTCGCTAAAATTACCCGCACCCGCAGAAAAACCACCCGCGCCAGCGCCTGCGGAAGGATCTAAACCTGCATGACCGAATTGATCGTATGCCGCGCGTTTGCGCGCATCGGTCAACACATCATAGGCCTCTTTGGCCTCTTTAAATTTTTCTTCCGCTTCTTTATTGTCTGGGTTGCGGTCTGGATGATATTTCATTGCCATGCGGCGATAGGCCTTTTTCAGATCCTCGTCGCTGGCGTTGCGGCTGACGCCCAACACTTCATAAAAATCGCGTTTAGCCATGATTATCTATCCGTAAAAAACGGGCGCCGAGCTTGGCGCTAGCACCCGTTATTATTAACTAACTCACCTTGCTCCGTGAGCACTGGCTTATACGTGGGGAACCCACCCTGCACTGTGCAAACGCGCGACAAACAACACCGTCGGCATTCTAGGCACCGTAACTGAAGGCGAAATTACTTATCCTTAACCTCTTCAAATTCCGCGTCCACCACATCGCCCTTACCACCGTCGGCCTGCGCCCCGGCGCCACCACTCGCGCCTGCACCGGGCCCACCCGACTCACCTTCCGATTTCTGCGCATAGAGTCGTTGCGCCATCTTGCCGGCGTGCTCGGATAGCGCTTGAGTCTTTGCCTCAATCTCCGTGCGGTCATCTTTCTTCATAGCATTACGCAATGCGCTGACCGCATCTTCGATTTCTTTCTTTTCCGCCGCTGTCACCTTGTCACCAAGGTCTTTCAACGATTTTTCTGAGGTATGGATCATATTGTCTGCGGCGTTGCGCGCATTCACCATCTCATGGAATTTACGGTCTTCTTCGCGATTCGCCTCGGCATCCTTGACCATGCGCTGCACTTCTTCGTCGGACAGCCCGCTGGACGCCTTCACTTGTATGGATTGCTGTTTGCCGGTCGCCTTATCTTTGGCGGAGACATGCAAAATGCCATTGGCATCGATATCAAATGCGACCTCAATCTGCGGCACACCGCGTTGTGCCGGGGGAATGTCGGCCAAATCGAATCGTCCCAAAGATTTATTTGCCGCGGCCATTTCGCGTTCGCCTTGTAACACATGAATAGTGACGGCCGTCTGACCATCTTCAGCGGTCGAAAACACTTGCTGCGCCTTGGTCGGTATCGTGGTGTTTTTCTCGATCAATTTGGTCATCACGCCGCCCAGGGTTTCAATCCCCAAAGACAATGGCGTCACGTCCAGCAATAACACATCCTTCACTTCACCGGCCAACACACCACCCTGAATCGCGGCGCCCACGGCCACCGCCTCATCGGGATTGACGTCTTTGCGGGCTTCTTTGCCGAAGAAATTCTTTACCGCCTCTTGTACCTTGGGCATGCGCGTTTGGCCGCCGACCAAGATGATCTCGTCAATCTGAGACATGCTCATACCGGCGTCTTTCAACGCGATCTTGCAAGGTTCTATCGTGCGTGAAATCAAATCGTCTACCAAGGATTCCAGCTTCGCGCGCGTCAATTTCATATTCAAGTGTTTAGGGCCGCTGGCATCCGCCGTGATATACGGTAGATTCACTTCCGTCTGCTGCGTGGACGACAGCTCGATCTTGGCTTTTTCCGCCGAATCCTTCAACCGTTGCAGCGCGAGCGGGTCATTGGCAAGATTGATCCCTGTGTCTTTCTTGAACTGCTCCACGAGATAGTCAATGACGCGCTTATCAAAATCTTCACCGCCCAAGAAGGTGTCACCATTGGTGGCCAACACTTCGAATTGATGCTCGCCTTCGATCTCCGCGATCTCGATCACCGACACGTCGAACGTGCCGCCGCCTAAGTCGTAGACCACAATCTTGGCGTCACCGCGCTTTTTGTCCATGCCATAGGCAAGCGCCGCAGCGGTAGGTTCGTTGATAATGCGTTTCACATCCAAACCGGCGATCTTGCCCGCGTCTTTAGTCGCTTGGCGTTGCGAGTCGTTAAAATAGGCCGGAACGGTAATCACCGCCTCTGTGACCGGTTCGCCCAAATAATCTTCGGCGGTCTTTTTCATCTTCATCAGCACGCGTGCGGAGATTTCCGGCGGGGCCATTTTTTTACCACGCGCCTCTACCCACGCGTCACCGTTGTCGGCCTTGGCGATTTTGTAGGGCACCAGTTCCATTTCACGTTTGACGACGTTTTCATCGAAACGGCGGCCGATCAAGCGTTTCACGGCATACAGGGTATTTTTAGGGTTGGTAATGGCCTGGCGTTTCGCAGGTTGCCCGACCACGATTTCGCCATCGTCCGCAAAGGCGACAACCGACGGTGTGGTACGATCACCTTCGCTATTTTCGATCACGCGAGGCTTACCACCTTCCATGATGGCCACACATGAATTGGTTGTTCCCAGGTCTATACCGATTACTTTACCCATAACTTGCTCCCGTTATTGAATCTTCAAAAAATATCAAAACCCATGCCCAGCTATATTGGGCCTATACCCGATTAGTTCAAGCCATTTCGTCCACGTTGCCTACCGATGGCGCATCTTCGGCCTTGGCGACAACGACCATCGCGGGGCGAATTAAGCGATCTGCCAGCATGTAGCCCTTCTGCACCACGTTCAAAACCGTGTTTGGCGCGTGTTCGGCAGAGGCCTGCATACTCATCGCTAAGTGTCTGTCTGGGTTGAATTTTTCCCCTACAGGATTGACTTCTTTAACACCGAATTTTTCCATAGCCGCAACCAGCATCTTGAGCGTCATCAGGCTGCCTTCAAGGAATTTCTTGACCTCAGGCGACGGGTTAGCCACCGCATTTAACCCCAAACTCATACCATCAACCACCGGCACCAACTCCGCGACGAATTTTTCGAGCGCATATTTGTGCGCATTTTCTACATCGCGTTCAAAGCGTCGGCGCATGTTCTCCACGTCGGCACGGGCCCGCAAGGCCATATTGCGTTGTTCTTCCGCGGTCGCCTGAGCAGCCGTCAATGCCGCATTTAACTCATTGATTTTATTTTCATATTCCGCCTCTGTCTCACCCCCAAAGGCCGCCATTTCGTCGGCATGATCGTGCTCGCCTGGATTCGTCATCATTTGTTTCTCCTCTGCAAACCTGCGCTCATATGGGGTCTATTTTTTAAATTCCAAGGCCGCGCCCAATAATTTCGCGGTGATATCCACCACCGGAATGACCTTTTCATAGGCGATACGGGTCGGACCGATAACCCCAAGGACACCGACCACCTCGCCCTCCACCCGATAGGGGGAGGTTATTAAGCTACACCCCTTCAGGACTTGATTGCCCTGTTCCCCGCCAAAGAATATCTGCACGCCGGAGGCATACAGGCATTGATCTAAGATGTGCAAGATATCGCGCTTTTCTTTAAAGGCCTCAAACAGGTTGCGCAGTTGATCCATATCTGAGTAATCGGAAAATTGAAAAAAATTCGCCTGCCCGCTCAACAAGAAATCTTCCTTGGGGGCGCTCGGAAAGAGTTTGTCCGCGACGTCGATTAAATCTGTCATTGCGCTGTTGAGGTGTTCGCGCGCGTCATGCATTTCACGCAATAATACGCTGCGTACGTCATAGATATCTTTGCCGCTAAACGCGCGTGTAAGATAGTTTCCCGCTTGTTCCAATTCCGCTGCGCTGTATGAACGCTTGGTTTGCAAAATCTTATTCTGTACCTCGTGTTCGTTCACGACCAAAATGGCAAGGATACGATTTTCAGACAGCGGTAAAAATTCGATCTGACGCAGGGTCGTCGTGGCGCGTTTGGGCAGCGTCACGATGCCCGCTAATTGGGTCAACGAAGACAAGGTTTCGGACACCCGCGACAACATTTCCTGGGGACTCACCCCCTCCACCGACAAGTCACGCCGTATGCTGTCCATAAGCGTCGGCAAAGGGCGTTGCACCGCCACCAGGCTATCCACAAACACGCGATAACCCTGCACGGTAGGGATACGTCCAGCGGAGGTATGCGGGGCCGCGATCAAACCCATTTCCTCTAAG
>JAOUGF010000191.1 GCA_029857925.1 Gammaproteobacteria bacterium | reverse complement strand
GTCGATCAGTTTTTCCCTGACTACTCAACTGCAGAACGGGCTGCGATGGTAAACGGCATCCTGTCCTCCCATCCTACCCGCTTTGATCAGATCTACGCGACAGTGATTTTTTCAGAAGAATATTTGCTACGTGTTGCACGACTAAAAAATGCGGAAGAGGCTCTATTCAATGCCGCCGCACGCCTTAAATGGGCGCCGCGTGAGACCACGACTGGAAACCCCGGAAGTAGCACGTTTACGGATTTGAATAACGAAAACAGCAGTACATTGTCAACCATGGGCCAAGCCGCGATGCGGTATAAACTCGGCCGTTTGTTTAAGGTGCCCACCGACACATTGAGTTTCGCTTATTATCACAGTGCGCTACGCGGAGCGATGATAGCTATCCGCGGAACAGCCACCGACGGTCGCGCGGGATGGATAGCAGAGCTTTATGATAGCCCGGGTATGTCGGCAATGACGCTGGATAATTATATTCGCTACGCCTTTATTACCGCTGCACAACGCCAGCCCACCGACGGGGATTCAAGTCTGGTAGGAACGGCGGAATTGCCGACCCTGAAGAAACTCTGCACAGATCTAAATTATGTAAATATATCTTCCGTGGGTGTACGTCAAAATATCGCGCGATTGATTTTCGACTATGTATCGCGTCTGCCTGAAACCTACGCCTACAACAGATAAAGGAAACATCGCCTATGAAACGACGCACGCTTGTAAAAGCCATCGGTTTAGCCGGTCTGGGTCTGGGGTTGGGACGCGCATTTGGCATACAATTGCCGAATGTGGCCTTATCGCGCCGTATGTTGAATGTTGACATGAATACGCTAAGTAATTTTAATTTATTTCCGCGCGTGATAAATATTTTTTTGTATGGCGGCCCCTCCGAATTGGGTGGAAATTTATCCAACATTGGTTATATCAACAGCGTCTCCCAAAGTAAATATGATCCGAATTTATTATTACAGCGTTCTACCGCGACGCCTTCCGGGCTGATTTCGCCCAATAATTTATGGATCAATGGCGGTGCCGATGCGATGGAGGCAATGTTGGCGGGCGGTGCGATGAGCATCTACCGCACAATGTATCGTCGCAAGGACGATTCGAAGGCACACCGTGAGAGTATTTTGCAAAATCAAGTGGGAAACTTAGATATGGCACAACCCGGTATCGCCAGTACCGTCGCCGAGCTCATTGCAGCGCAGGCGGAAATGGGCGCGTTTGGCGGCAGGCGTGTAAGTGACCTCGTGTTCCCGTTCGTGTCTTTTGAAGGGGAATCCTATTTGTTTAACCGAGGGGATGCCGTCGTTTCACCAGCGCTACGCCCGGCCTCATTGGGTACCAGCGGAACCAACACCCCCTATACACGCAATCGTGCGGCAGGCCTGTCGGTGGCACAAGACGGTTTGCTGGACAGTTTGGCGACCGCCAATACGCATACGGCATTGTTGTCAGAGCTGAGCCATGCGTTTGAATCACGCGCAGCGATCGCAGCGAGCATAGGCGGTCTGCTGACCGACAATATCGCCGCATACAACACAACATTTGGCAGCGTCATTAATTACGGCGCGACCACGAACAATCAGAACTCCATTAACATCAATGACAATCCCTTCGGGGCGCGTTTACGCGCGGCGGTTACCCTGATGCTAAACAATCCTGACACGTTGTTCACCGCACTAAGCAGTGACGGGCTTGGCGGCTGGGACGATCACAATGAGGCACAGGCGGAATATTCGCAACGTATGGATCAATTGATGCACGCGATCATGGCCGCGACGGCGCATATACACGCGGCGTCCAAATCTGGTATCGCACACGCCAACAGCATCATCATCAATGTGATGGGCGACTTCGGTCGCAATGTAAACTTAAATAACGCGTTTGGCTGGGACCACGGCAACAATCAAAACCTCTATACATTCGGCGGGCGCAGTATTCGCACCGCGCAACAACGCGGTAAGATTGTCGGCGCGACGAAGGTGATAGGAACGCCCGGACAAAATCGTTTATTTACCGCACCGACGGACAATAGTTATGAATTCGAACCGTTTTCGGTGGCCTCTACCGTGTACAAATATTTCGGCGTAACCAATCCGCAGGTTCTCAGCGGAGAACCCGCCATCGATGAAAATACGACACCGGCTCAACCTCTCGTCGCGTATGTACCGGTTGCGGGAAGTTTGCATGAACGCGTACGGAATTTTCTACTGACTTAATTATTGCCGTCAGACTCGCACATGTGCTTGGCCTCGCGCCAAAGCGCATCGAGTTGCTCAACGCTAGACCCTTGCAAGGACTGACTGTTTGCGTGGGCGATGTGCTCCATCTTACGAAAGCGCCGCTCAAACTTTTGATTGGCGTGGCGCACCGCAGTTTCCGGATCAATATTGAGGTGACGGGCCAGGTTGACAAGACTAAAGAAGGTATCCCCCATCTCATCGATTTGGCGCGCGTGGCTTTCGTTCAACGTTTGCTCCAACTCGTCCAATTCTTCGCGCAACTTCGCGACGACTCCGTGTATTTCCACCCAATCAAAGCCCACCTGTGCCGCGCGTTGTTGTAGCTTGCGCGCCCTCACCAAGCCAGGTAGGGCCCCGGTGATGCCACTTAAGGCCGAATCATCCGTGCCTTTTTGACGACGCTCTGCGGCCTTGATCTCTTCCCAGCGCCGGCTAATCAGTTCCGTATCCTGGGTTTGTTCCGCGCCAAACACGTGCGGGTGACGACGCACCAATTTATTGCAAACACCCGTCACCACATCGGTGAAATTAAATAAACCTTGTTCTTCTGCCATCCGCGCGTAAAATACGATGTGAAACAACACGTCACCCAATTCATCGCATAAACCAGGCATGTCATTTTTCTCTATCGCGTCGACAATCTCATAGGCCTCTTCTAGCGTGTACGGTGCAATGCTGTTTATGGTTTGCCGTCTATCCCACGCACAACCACGGTCGGGGTCGCGCAAGGTGCGCATAATTACCAGCAGGCGCGCGATAGCGCTGTTGTCTTGAGATTCGCTCATTCCTGCCTCCGCACTTCCAAGACGCCCTTTACTTGCATCACTTTATCCAGCACCTGCTGCAGTTGCTCTCGATGTTGTACCTGTAACGTAAGATTCATACGGGCTTGGGAGGTATTTCTATCCGTGTAGGTGTTTGCGGCCATCACGTTGATATCCGCGCCGGAGATCGTCGCGGTGACATCGCGCAGCAGCCCAGCGCGATCGGATGCGATGACAACGATATCGGCATCGTATTTCCCTGTCGCAACGGCCTCCCAATTCACATCAACAACCCGCTCGGGATGAATTTCAGCAAGTCGGCGCAAATTTTTACACTGTTTACGATGCAGTATTACGCCCCGTCCCATCGTGATAAATCCGCGCACGACATCGCCTGGCAAGGGTTTACAACACCGTGCGACGCCCGTCAGTAAATTATGCACGCCCATGATGTCCAACGCAGGTGCGGTGCTTGCGCGCACCTGCACAGGTGGCATGGCATTGTGCGGGATGTGGGCGCTGATCGCGTGACTAAGCTGCAGGATGCCTAGATCGCCGCGCCCCAGTGCGGCATATAAATCATCGGCATCACTTAAGTTGAAACGCTTTGCAAGCGCATCGATATCCCCCGCATCGAGTCGCAAGCGCGCCAGTTCACGCGTTAACGTGGCCTTTCCCTGCACAATATGTTCGGCGCGAAATTGATTTTTAAACCATTGGCGAACCTTGGCGCGCGCGCGATTGCTGGCAAGGTATTTTGACGCAGGTAACAACCAGTCACGGCTGGGATGCGCCTCCTTGCCTGTGATAACTTCAACCTCTTGGCCGCTCAAGAGTGGGGTGTTCAATGGCACCATTTTCCCGTTGACCTTGGCACCACGACAGCGATGTCCGAGATCCGTATGTATGTAGTACGCATAATCCAGTGGTGTTGCCCCGGCCGGTAATTCCAGTACTTTACCCTTGGGACTCAACACATATACCTTGTCCGGCGCCGCTTCCTCTGTGGTATCGCCTTCATACATCGCGGATTGTTGTACTATTTTTCGCAACCAGTCGATACGTTGGGCACCCGCGCCTTCGCCCGCGCCTTCTTTGTAGCGCCAGTGTGCTGCCAGCCCGTTTTCCGCATAGCGGTGCATCGTACGCGTGCGAATTTGTATCTCGACGTTTTTGTCACCCGGACCGACGACTGCGGTATGCAATGACTGATAGTGATTGGCCTTGGGCGCCGCAATGTAGTCGTCATATTCGCCGGGAATATAGTGCCAGAGGTTGTGTACCACGCTCAGCGCACTATAACAGTGCTCCACGGAGTCCACTAAAATCCGTACCGCGCGTACATCGTATAAATCTGTAAAGGATTTTTCCTTACGCTGCATCTTGCGCCAAATGCTGTAGATATGTTTTGGGCGGCCATAGACTTCCGCAGCAATACCGGCCTCATTTAACGCATGTTGGATGGCCGTCACAAATTGCGCAATAAATGCCTCCCGATCCGCGCGCCGTTCCTCCAGTTTCTGTGCAATGTCCTTGTACACCTGGGGAAGCAAATAGCGAAAGGCCTGGTCCTCCAATTCCCATTTTAGGTTTCCTATGCCTAGGCGATTTGCGATGGGCACGTGCAACGCAAAAGTCTCACCCGCAAGCCTACGTTTTAACGCAATATCTGCGGCCTTGAGGTGGCGCAAAACACACAAGCGCTCCGCCAGCAACACAAAAATTGCGCGCATGTCTTGTAAAGATTCCAACAACATCATGGGTTGAGCGGCGTCTAGCGCCGTCGATAGCACATCGGACGGAATAGGAAGTTTTTCTTTTAGTGCATCGAAATGCTGCGCAGCATGCAATAGGGTTTGCACATCTGCGGGTATATCACCGCAGGCGATACCTATCTTGTGTGCAAAAAAATAAACCCCCGCCAAAATGACGCTGCCTTCGGCATCCAGGGATTGTAAGGCGGCCGCAATCTCACGCAGGCAAGGGTGATCGACACCCGCTTGTTGCGCAGCCAGCGTAATGGCCTGCCAAGCGGCACGATGCTGGGGCGACTGCAGATCTTCGGGTTTAAAGGTGGAATGTGTTTGCATTGTGCATCAGTGTATCAACATCGTGGAATAATTTACACGATGTTGATAGTGATGCGGAACGGGAGTGCGTCAGTTCGCCGCTGCCATCGGGGGGAGGTCGGCCCCTGACATGTCATCCATCAGGATGCGCCACAGCTCATCGGCAGTCGAAAACGGGTGTTGAACGCCGTCGTCTATCACGATCACTTTGCCTATCGTCCCACCCTCACTT
>JAOUGF010000190.1 GCA_029857925.1 Gammaproteobacteria bacterium | reverse complement strand
CATCAACACCACACGTACCGGTTGCGCGGCATAACGGCGCGCCTCTAATACACTGGCACTGCTGACGTCTGGGCCACAATAGGCCACGATCCCGGCGGGGCTGTCGGCCGCCAATACGATTTGATGACGCTTCGCATAGGCATAGTTCAAACGCGGTATAGCAGTCGCAGCCACCTCTGCGCCAGTCGCGGCAGGTGGTGCAGCGTCAGGTGACATAGGTTCAGCAGGATCGGGCAATGACGTTTCCATAAACGGCTCAGATGCGAACAAGGCAGCGGTCGCCGGGGAGGAATAGACGGATGTCAGTGGTTTACTCATCCCCGATCTCGCTTATGGTGCAGAAGGTATGCCGAGGTCTTCCGGCGATGCGGGTTTGGCATCCGGCTTCACGGGCTTGGCCTCGGATTTTGCCGCCTCAGCGGCTTTTTCGTTGGCCATATTGTCTGCCTTAGTCGGTGCCTTCGGACGCTCACTGCGTAATTTTTCCAGCTTTTCGAGCATAGGCGTATCGTTACGGAAGAACCAATTGCCCTTACGTTGCTCTTCGTCCTGACGATCACGCATAAAATTGTATTTCTCGCGCGTGACACGATCGGAACCGATTTCGTCACGCAAGATCGCGGGCCGCAAGAACACCATTAGGTTGCTCTTGTCCTTGGCCTCGCGTTTATAACGGAACAAATAACCGATCAACGGGATATCGCCTAATATGGGCACCTTGGCATAGGTCTCATTATTGTCGTCTGTGATCAATCCGCCCAACACCACGACGTCGTTATCATCAACAATCACGGCGGTCTTAATCGTGCGTTGACTGGTCACCAAATTCGCCGTGCCTGCGTCGCCGGAAGAGATACCGTCTATGGTGGTCTCTAAGTCTATTTTGATGGACGAGCCTTCGCTGATTTGCGGCTTGACCTTCAACCGGATACCGACTTGTTTAGACTTAAATGTGGTAAAAGGGTTCGACAACGCGCCACCGGCCCCTGCCGTCACCGTATAACTGCCGCTGGGGATATTCACCTCTTTGCCGACGAAGATCTCCGCCTCGTGATTATCCATCGTCAGGATGTTCGGCGTAGACAAGATATTCACAGAACCGTCTTTGGACATCGCGTTCAGCATCGCAACAAAATTAATCCCCGATTCTGCGATACGCCCATAGCCGAGTGTCAATCCATTGCCCAGGATCGCACTGGCGTTTTGCGCGGCCGTGGTGGGGTTGGCGATGGCGGAACCAATGGCCGACATGCGCCCAAAGTTTTGTATCGTCAACGGCGTCTTGGCCCCCGGCGTGGTATCAAAGCCGCCCCATTCAACGCCCAGTTCGTTCACTCTCGAATTCGAAACCTCGGCGATGATGGCCTCCACCAACACCTGCGCGCGGCGCACGTCCAATTGTTTGATGACCGCCTCCAATGAGCGATAGATATCCGGCGGCGCGGTGATGACCAGCGCATTGGTCGATTCATCGGCCTGTATCATAAAGGCCTCACCACTACGTCCCGCATTCGCTTGCGGCGGCGCCTTGGTTTTATCCTGCGCCTCGCTCTTGCCGACGCCCGTGAGCACCGGCACTAAATCCTTGGCCTGCGCGAAACGCAAATAAATGACGTGCGTGTCTCCGGTTGTACCGCTGCGCGTATCCAGAAAGCCGATAATGGTCTTGATTTGTAACCGATCCGCCTTATCGCCGCCCAATAAGATGCTATTGGTGCGTTCGTCAGCAACCAGCGTAGTCCCGGCCTGCTGGGGGTCCTTCTTTTGTTGTTGCTGTAACGTGGTCAGCGTGCGCACCACGTCGGAGGCCGATGCAAATTTCAATTGAATCACTTCAATCTCACCACCACTGGGTTGGTCGATGCGCTCAATCAATTTAACGAGGCGCTGGATGTTGCTGGCGTGGTCGGAAATAATCAGGGTATTGGTCTGCGTATGCGCCGCCATGTGACCCTGGGGTGGCACCAACGGCCGTATAATCGGCACCAACTGCGCGGCGGACACATGTTTAATGTCCAACACCTGCGTCACAATGTCTTCGCCAATCCCGTCGACGGCCAAGCTTTGGTGTTTAGCGTCGGCATCGGGGATGATCTTGACCACTTGCCCCACCTGAACGGCGGCGTAGCCATGGACTTCTAACACCGTTAAAAATACTTGATATAACGCGGATTCATCCAACGGCTTGGACGAAATCAACGTGATTTTGCCCTTTACACGCGGATCGACGATAAAATTCTTGCCGGTGATTTCGGACACCGTGGAAATCACGGCGGCGATGTCCGCCCCCTTCATGTTGAGCGTGACCGTTTTCGCCAACGCCGCATCAGACACAAACAACCCTAGCACGATCAACATCGCACCTATGTAGCCGCCACCCCTCATTTTTTGCCCTCTACTGCCAACCGCCATCATGGAATCCTAATTTTTTGTACAATACGCGTGACCCCTGCCACAACCCGGCGGGGAGAACATTACCATAAACTAACCGTAGTGGATAGCGTAGGCGGTAGGGAATTAACGTCAACTCATTGAAATGGTAGTGATTCACCCTATTGACCATGCGATAGCTGCGATCAATTCACAGGCACGACCAACGACTGTGTAGTGCCATTGCGCAACACCTGCACCGCGACCTCACTGGCATTACCCAAATCACGCATAATTTCCAGCCCTTTCAGCGGATTGTCGAGCGGTACACCATTCACGGACGTCACTACATCACCGGGCCTCAACCCCACTTTATCCATGATCTGCTTGTCACGCCCAGGGAACACCCTATACCCTTTGAGCTGACCACCGCCATCGCGATACGGCTCTGCACGCAACACATCCATCACGCTTTGCGGATCATTCAGCAGTGCGCTCCGATATTCGCGCAGGCTCGCCGCAACCTCGGGCGTTACATAGACCCGGTTCCCCCCCATCCCCATCGGACCGCTAGGGGCGCGATTGACGCCACGGCCCATGCTGATCTCACCTTCCACGCCATCCTTGGGTAGGTTAAGCGTTTCATAGCGGCCATTGCGTAATAACACCACGCGATCCGGCATAATTTCATGCACCGTCGCACCGCCGGGCACATTTGCGCCCACCGCATAGGTCTCCTCGCCCCCGCCCTGATCGCTGATGATCGCCCACGCGCTGTTTTTATTCGTAGACGCGAACACCCCTAACAGGGTCAAGCGCAATTGTGTCTCGGGTGCGGTGTAGGGCGCGAGCAATTGGTCTGCGGGGGGCGCCATGGCGGCCTCGCCGAAGATGTGTTGCGCGGAAAGACTACGGTTTGCGGACTGCGCCTGGCTCACGTTGACCTGCGATAACACGGGCAACGCACGTTGCGGCCCTTGTTCTTGCGGGAGGGGAATCGCGAGCCAGGTCAATTGGGCGAGATACCCGCCCAGGGCCACGACGATGAGCACATTCGCAACGGGCGGCAGACGATGGTGATGCCTAGCCCACCACGCCTGCAGGATATCCAACAATCGTTTATTAATCTGCACCCAATTGATTTGTTTTAGGGTGTTTGCTAAGCCTGTCACACCGGTATCCTCAGCACGTTGGCTCTGACGAGTGAATTTGGGGCCCTATCATACTCAAAACCCTACGCGATATATAGAGGCACAACCGCAAATTAAATATTTGCAATGCGTTGTACCTGCTATAGACCGCGAGAGCTTAACGTAGTTGCAACGTGCGTCGCTATTGCGGCTGCACTTGCACCTGGTAGGTGCCATAGCGCCCGGTACCCGCCAAAGGTACGGTTGGGCGTGTGACATGAACAAAATAGTCGGTAGTCATGGTGGCGGTAAAAATCACAGATGATGCAAAGTTTGCGGCATTATTGATAATCCCAAACTCGGATTGAACCCTATCCTTCGACGCCAAGCTACCGGCCGATTCGGAAAAGGTTTCTGTGGTGACACCATTGACCACAGATAAGACAGTGTTCGCGCCATTCGAGAGTTTTATCGTGCTAACAATATAACGTTGCCCCTGTACAGCGGGAAATCTAAGCACATCGACATCAAGCGAACCGTTTTCAGAATAAAGATTGTGCACATCCGATGTACACGTTGATCGCGCAGTCGTGCATGACTCAAGACTTATTTCATTATGTGCATTGTCCGGCTCAAACCGGTCAGCCTGATAATAAATCTTGCGTTCCGCAAGCACATTTTGCATCTGCAATATTTGGTCACTGCGCGGCGCCGCCAGCAATCGCCAGTCGTCCCAAAAATATTCTAAGTCCGTCGTGGTGGAGGTTTGCGTACCGCCAACGCCTTTGCTGGACGACCATCTTCGCAATACCGGCCACAATGACGCCATACCTTCAAGCTGCGAAAGTTCATGGAGTACCTTAGATACGGCAATTTCGTTTGATGCGTACTTATACAAGATCGGATCCGGCAGCGCGATATTCACTACTGAACCTACTTCGCTCCTTCCGTTGACATAGCGCACATCGACGTACCAAGTCGCAAGCGCACCATCATCAAGCGACAAACGCGCCTCCGCTCCGCTGTTTTGCTGCGTTTGCAACCAGTTTTTGACCGCAATCGGAAAAAAATCGCCCCACCCTTCGCTAAACGCAAGCCGCAAATCCAGCGCGGTACTGGTAAAGCTGTGTTCGCCGCCCGGGGATTCATCATGCGAAAAGACATCCATCACGAAATGTCCAAACTCGTGCCATAACACATCATCGTCAAACTCGTCATTGTCTCCATTCCCTGAAATGTAGGGTGGTGCGACTTCTTGCAAAACATAGATGCCGCGATCTTGTGGGCAGGCATACGGGTCATAATTTGTACAAAAATATGTGCCCGCGCTGCCAGTGCCCCAGTAGGCCTTCAATGCCGGCAACGCGCGGGATTCCAAATCGCGCATAAACAATGTAGCGCTGGTAAACACGTCCAAAATATTAAATGCCCCCACGGCTGCATTTTGTGGGGGGATGATGATATCACGCGTCATCGCATTCCCCGCGCTCGTCAACCCCTCATCGGTAACCGCATACACTGCGCCATTTGGATTGCGCACGCTAATGCTTAAATTCGCGGTTTCATCCGTAGCCGACAGCACGCGCAATTTAAACCCCAGTCCAACGGGCACATTCACACTATAGTGTCCTCGCGCATCGGTAGAACCACGTGATAATAGGCGTTGATCGTTGGCGATGGCCTCCACCGGCACAAATCGCAGGCTTTTTAGCGCCGTACCGCTATATCCTTGGTGTCCGTATAAGCGATCGGTGTAGCGCACTATACCGGATACCGTCATCACCTCCGCCACGTTCACGGGGACCGTCACCTCCATGCCATCCGCTGCCACCCTGACGAGGGTA
>JAOUGF010000189.1 GCA_029857925.1 Gammaproteobacteria bacterium | reverse complement strand
AGGTATTACGCTATGAAATAAAAGATCTGACGCCGCCCAAAGAAATCCTACATGCCATGCAGGCGCAGATCACGGCGGAACGCGAAAAACGCGCATTAATCGCGGCGTCCGAAGGGCGCAAGCAAGAACAAATCAATATCGCGACCGGCGAACGCGAGGCCTCCATCCAGCGTTCGGAAGGCGAAAAACAAGCCGCGATTAATCATGCCCAAGGACAGGCGGAGGCGATTAAGGCAGTGGCCACGGCCAACGCGCAGGCCATTCAACAGGTTGCGCAGGCGATTAAATCTCCAGGTGGCATCGAGGCGGTCAACCTCAAGGTCGCTGAAAAATATGTCGAGGCCTTCGCAAATGTCGCGAAGGAAGGCAATACGCTCATTTTACCGAGCAATATGGCGGACATGGGCAGCCTCATCGCCACCGCGCTGAGCGTTTTGAAGGCGAGCAAATAACCGACTGAGAGCGTCGCCTCGGTGACGCTCTCGTTTGTGGCGTACCGGCGCCAGCGCGTCGCGTACAAGATGTCGGCGGCAACGCGCGCATCACTCAACATCGGCACCTGTCAAAATTAACGTTTTTCCCGCAGAAAATCCCGCACCGCGTCTATCATCACCCGCTCTTGCGACACGAAAAAATGATCGGCATTCGGCACCACCTGTTGCCGCGACGACGAGTGCTGGAACGAGGCCTTACGGCTCGCCGCCGCGTTGAGCACATGGTCAAGGTCACGC
This sequence comes from Gammaproteobacteria bacterium, assembly GCA_029857925.1. Classification (GTDB taxonomy): domain Bacteria; phylum Pseudomonadota; class Gammaproteobacteria; order S012-40; family S012-40; genus CAKKRP01. Next base: position 4,618 of record JAOUGF010000189.1, on the reverse strand, counting down.
TCACCGTAAAGGTCTAAGACCGGCACTGCGATACCGGCGTAGATGTCACCCCGCGTCAAACTGATCGCGACCCACGAATCAACGTCAGGCGGTTGTGTGGCCATATACACGCGGCTCATACGTGAACCAAGGCTATGTGACACTATAGCGACACGCGTGTAGGATTGCGCGCGCAGATACGCCACCGCACGCTGCAGGCGTTCCACCGCCTCGGAAAACAATTCCGAATATTCCTCCGGCTTGGCGTCCGCCGCACGCACGGGCATTTGCACCGATAGCGTGGAAAACCCGTCAACAACCAGGCGTTGACGCAACGTGCCTATCATATCCCAGTCTGGGTGCAGACCCATCCCATGCACGACCACCACCGCCGTCTTCGCACCTGCGGCCGGGGCATACAAACTTAAAAATTTATGCCCGTTTTTCTGCGTAAGATAGACCATCTCACCGACGATAACCCCCGGTGTAATCTCCTCGGCCCAGCGTTGTTCGCGCGCATAGTCCGCGGACTCCGCCACGCAAGTTCCGCTGAAAACCCACAACGCCAATACATACGTCACAAATATGCCAAAATGATGCATCTTGTTTACCGCCCCTCGCGCCGCGTTAAATGTAGAATGAACCCTAAGGTTATGACATTACAGTGCTATTGAGTTAACGACCAGCGGTAGCCGCACCTCCAAAACTGTGCATCGGCACAGTCGCCTTTTGGCTTATTTAAGGTATAGTGGTGTACGCTGTATGCATGAATATTACAGCCACAACATATTAGTTACCCCTTTCGACCGGCCATGCCCAAGATTCAATTATCATTTCGCAGCCAATTCATCCTTGCGCCCTTTATCATTATCGCGTTGCTCGCCGCGTTGGTGGTATACACGTTGATGGAAATCTCCAATATAAACCGATCCAACGAGGCCGCGAGACTATGGGAAATCGCGTCGGACCGCGTACATACCGCCGCCGCAGGTAGCACGCGTCTGCAACAGATTCTCCAGTCGATTTCTTCCGCGCGCGACTTCCAACAGGACGACCACTATTTTGATTATCTTGAACAGTCTCGTCTTTTGGCGGACAGCCTGCTAGACCCGATATTTTTCACGCGCGCAAGCGCAGAATTGCAGCAGTTGATCAACACGAATACACCACTATTGCGCCAACCAGAGACCGCACTACCCGCAGCATACGCGTCATTTCTGCAATTATTGCAACCTCCGCTGGACTATCAATATAAAATATTTTCCGCACAACGCCGCACCGCATTCATTACCAATCACCGTCAATTGGTACAGGTCAGCGAGCGACTGACCACCTTGTTGACAACGGCATTGATATCTTGCATCGTGCTGGCACTTGCGCTGTCGCTTTGGGGGTTGCGTGCGCTGCGCAAACGGCTGCGCGGCTTACGTGAAATCGTCGACGACGTCTGCACGCCCGCCCCGGCCGCGCATACCACAGCGCGACCGCATGACGAAATCGCCGCGCTGGAAGGCTGCCTTCACGCGCTGCGCACCCGGCTGTCACATGCCCACGGGGTGGAAAGCGCATTTATCGGTGCGGAAAAGGAACGTCGCCGTATCGCGATGGAAATGCACGATAGCGTGCTCGCAGATCTCACGGCCGTCCACCGTCAGTTGGAACTGGCACTGAACTCGCCCGTGACACGGCAGGAGTTAGAGGCGCTGCACACGGCGGTGAATGATGTGATATGCCATTTGCGTCGGACGATAGACGATTTACATCCCCAGGTGTTAGAAACATTGGGATTGGAATCGGCGTTAGAATCTTTTTTAAAGCGCCATAGCGGGCGTCCGCAATTTCCAAAATGGCATTTTGATTTTGATCCGCAACTCGAGACCAGACTGCCCAATAGCTACAAATTGAATGTTTTCAGAATTGTCACAGAGGCCGTCACCAACATACTCAAACACGCCCGCTGCGATCGTTTTGAGATCAGCATGCGCACCGTCGATGACACGATGATTGTGACTGTGGAAGATAACGGCATCGGCATGCGCGAAAACGAGGCCGCGCCCGGCCACGGACGACCGAACATGACAGAGCGCGCACGCGTGATGGGCGCAACGTGTCAGTGGCGTGCGTCACGCTTTGGTAACGGCACTTGCGTTGAAATCCTGCTACCCGTGGCGCATCCACAATGAACACGCTCATCATTGCCGATGACCATCCCCGCGACAGGATCTATATCGGCGAAATTCTGCACCAATATCAGCCCATCATCACCGCCAATGCACACGAGGCGCTGAACGCTTGCAGGGGCAAAGACGCACCGTGGATCGTCACCGACATCCAAATGCCCGACGGCAATGGCATAGAGCTCGCGCGCACTGTATGGTCTAAACACCCGCACGCGCGCATCCTATTTTGGTCGCACCACAGTGATGAAGCCTACGTGCGCGCGCTTTTCAAACTCGTTCCCGCGGAAACGGTATACGGATATGTGCTCAAGAACAACACCGCGGAAACGCTGACCCGCGCAGCGCACGCCGTGTTTAATGAATGTCAGTGCTGGATAGATCCTTGCGTACGCAGCGTACAAGCACGTCAACAACGACGCCATGAATGCATCACCGATGCTGAGTATGATGTTTTAGTCGATATTGCATTGGGCTTAACAGATAATACGATCGCGGAACGACGCTTTTTGTCGCGGCGCGGCGTACAAAATCGCCTTCAGTCAATTTACGCAAAACTCGGCGCCAACATGGAACCCGCCGCGAATCCCAATGTGTCCGAATTGCTAAATATCCGCACACGTGCCGTTGCATTGGCGTTGCAACGCGGTTTAATCAACCCGTATGAATTAAAAAGGGAAGAACAACGCTTGGAGGATTGGCTAGCGCATAGACGGCTTATCAGACAAGGGAACCTCTAAAAATTCGATCAGGGGATGCAGCGCTAGGCGGAAAGGGGCGAAAAAGCGCAGTTTACACGTTGCCACAAAGGCTTGACATATCTGAGCATTTTTCGACCCTTTTCAACGACGCGATGCGCCTCTCAGCGAATTTTTAGAGATTCCCACAAGATTAGGATCGCGTTCCCGCGGGTTACACCCACCTACCACGCCGGTGACTTACTGATCGCGACACCCACGATATACACATACACACCGACCGCCGTGCACCACGCCAACGCGCGCTGCCCCCGGGTACGCCCGTAATGCATCGCGATCATCCCCAGCGCGATATACGCCACTAACGCCACCACCTTCGCCGTCAGCCAGGTATCCACAAACGGATACTGTTGTATGCGCCACGCCAGTAAAAGCGCGGACACTAATAACAGCGTGTCATTCGTATGCGGCAGGATGCGCACCCAGCGTCGGTCGCGCTGCGGTGACGATGTCCACTGCCACCAACCGCGTAATACAAACAAACCGCCGCTCAATATCACGGTAAACACATGAATAGATTTCAAGAACCACATAGTGATGCCACCAAGCACAGACATTCCGACGTTAATCACCCGCATTTTAAACCATCGGATGCGAGTCGTGCACCTGTTTTTGACCCTCACTTTTCCCGCACGATCATCAACCGGCCATACACTCAGCGCTGTGCATTTACACAGTCGCGTCGGCGCACTTAACGCTGTGCAGGAAGATATGCTCGCGTCAAAATCATTCCATCGTGAGTGCCGCAAAGCGGCTCGACCAGCGTAACAACTGCGATCTTTATCACGAAAAATTCTCAATCCCATTTTGCGATGACCACGCGCCTAAACTTTTCCGGATTCACACTACTTTTAAGAGGTTTAATTATGTTAAAATCCGTTGTTATTATTTTCGTACTATCCACACTCACCGCCGCTTTCGGCGCCGAACTCAAACCCGAAGAAAAGATTACATACCGCCAATCCGGCTACACCTTCATGCGTTGGAATATGGCAAAGATAAAAACCCAAGTCATAGACAGTCCACAGTCTTTCAACAGGGAACAGGTCATCGGCGCCGCCCAACTGATCGCCGCGACCGCCAACTCCGGAATAGACACCCTATTTTCCACAGATACTCAAACCGGCAAGGGATGGAAGGAGACTCGCGTAAAACCGGAGTTTTTCAAAGAGGGCGAACAGGTGAAAAAATATTTCGCAGACCTCAGGCGTGAGGCCAACGAGCTAGCCAAGGTCGCCTCCGACGGCGATGTCGGCACATTAAAATCGCAATTCGAAAAAGTACAAAAGGTTTGTAAATCATGTCATGACGACTTTCGTACAAAAGACTAGCCAACAATCAAAACGCGAAGCGGTGACTGACATTGCAATCGGGACATGTCACACTACAGAAACATAGTATGATATTTATTGTTCAATTTCGGACGTTCCGTAAACCATGCGCTACGATGATAGAATGGGGTACACTGGCAACCACCCTCATCTGAGCGAGGCACCGCGATGGCGACGGACTTGAGCTTTGTTGAATACATCGTAGACCAACTACACCCGGCGTGTACGGTCACGTTTAAAAAGATGTTCGGAGAATACGCAATTTATTATTCCGGCAAGGTTGTCGCGCTGGCCTGTGACAACCGGCTGTTTGTCAAGCCTACGCCGGGCGGGTTGGCGTTTGCCGGTGACATCCCTATGGCACCGGCCTATC
>JAOUGF010000188.1 GCA_029857925.1 Gammaproteobacteria bacterium | reverse complement strand
GCAACCAAGGCCGCGCTATTGGAGGATTTGCGCCTGGCCGTCGATGATGCGTTGGCCAACGGTCTGAGCATTAGCGAATTCCGCAAGCGTTTCGATCAAATCGTCGCCCAGCACGGATGGAGTTACAACGGTTCGCGCGGTTGGCGCACGCGCGTGATTTACGACAACAATCTACGCAGTGCGCACATGGCCGGACGTTGGCAACAGATCCAACGCGTCAAAAAAGAGCGTCCCTATCTTCAATATCGAACCGCCGGTGATAGCCGCGTGCGTCCTCAGCATCGAGTATGGGATCGACTCACGTTGACCGTGGATGATAAATGGTGGGATACACATTACCCGCCTAACGGTTGGAATTGCCGTTGTTCGGTGCGAACGCTCTCCCAGCGCGAAATGGAGCGCGAGGGATTAACTGTCGATCAAGCGCCGCCACTGGATGAAACCGAACGCATCGATCCCGGCACCGGCCAAGTGTTGGGCTGGGTGCCTAAAGGCATCGATCCCGGATGGAATTTTAACGTCGGCAAGGCTTGGCTGGGCCCAGACATTGCGTTTGGGCGTCAGATTATGGCTATGCCTAAGCCTATGCGTGATGCAGCGCTTGAAAACGCGCAAGCGTTGGCACCGCGTTTTGAGGCCGCCTTCGCGCCGTGGGTCAATCAGGTCATGCTGAGCAAACAACCCGTCGGCGAAGTGCAGACCGTTGGCTATTTACAGCCCGCCGTGGTTGACGCGTTAATTGATCGTGGTTTTTCGCCGGACACAGCAGTGATCACCGTCGGCGACAAGGAAATCGCGCATCTTATTCGGGATATGAAGGGCGGGAAACATCTGCCAGCGGATATGATTCGCGCGCTGCCATCTGAATTAGCAAACCCATCTGCAATATTGTGGGACAAACAAGACCCTGCGGCGTTGTATGTGTTCGATGTTGCGGGTGATAGCAGGCATGGGAAGCTGGTCGTGCGCATTAATTTTTATATTAAAGGCAGAACCGCGTCAGGACAACGATTCCATGAAATGACAAACAGCGTGCGTAGCGGCGGCTTGGTCTATCCAGCCGATTTACGGCAAGCACGTTATGAGGTGATCGAAGGCCAATTATAAAGGGGGAACGTCTAGGGGGTACGCCACCCTCCCCGTAAGAGTCGCCCTATTGGGCCACCCAACCGGACGTGCGATTTCCCGGTTGCCAAGACGTTCCTTACATTATAGGACAACGGCGCACGTAGTCGAGTTCTAAAGGTAAAAAAGAGGAAGCGACCCAAGCGGGTGTTGACGCACCTGCCCAAGCCGCCAACCCACAGGTAGTACCCTGTGAGCCAACCAAGGCTTCCCCACCGTGCACACGGCAGGACAAGCCTAACATAAAGAGCAATAACCAAGGAGGCTCTATGGCCAAGAATGTACCCGTAATCCCGTGGATTGGCGGAAAGCGCCGCCTCGCAAAGCATTTACTACCCTTATTTCCTGACCATAAATGCTATGTGGAGCTATTTTGTGGCGCCGCAGCGCTGTTTTTCGCCCGCCCTCCCGCCGACGTGGAAGTGATTAACGACATTAACGGCGATGTGGTTAACCTGTATCGAGTCATCCGATACCACTTGGAAGAGTTTCACAAGGAATTCAAGCGTGCATTGATCAGCCGGGAAATGTACGAATGGGCCAAAATCACGCCACCGGAAACCTTAACGGACATCCAGAAAGCGGCCCGTTTTTTCTACCTTCAAAAAATGGCCTTTGGCGGTAAAGTTGAATCACGCACTTTCGGCACGGCGCCTAGCACGCCGCCGAGGTTTAACTTGCTGCGCATAGAGGATGATCTAAGCGCCGCGCACCTACGCCTAGCGCGTGTCTATATCGAGCACCTGGATTGGGCACGATGCGTCAGCAAATACGACCGCGACTACACCTTCTTTTTCGCCGATCCGCCCTATTGGCAGACCGAAGGCTACGGAGTCGAATTTGGATGGGATCAGTACGAGGCCCTTGCGGCCACCGCGCGCGGGATTAAGGGCAAGATTATGATAACCCTCAACGACCATCCAGATGTTCGTGATCTCTTCGCCGAGTTCAACGTCACGACGGTCGACATCAACTACACCGTGGGTGGCAGCCGCGAGCACCGAAAGGCCGCCAAGGAGCTCATTATCCGATCTTGGTGACCCCTCTGGCACGCCCGCGCGCGCCGTGTCAATGGTAATCGCGGGTACTTTTTTTGCCAGTATTGAGAGTTTTATTGCCGGTAATTTTAATTATTTGCTAGATTTTGTCGCATTTTCAATGTAAATTTGAAATCGGCGTTTTTTTGTCTAACCTGTTGTTTCATTGTTGAAAAAATAGATATTAGGGGATAGTTTGGTTGTCGCATTTCTAACGTCACCCCACAAAAAGCGCAGTTTACACGGAGTAAATGAGCATTTTTCGACCCTTTTCAACGACGCGATGCGCCGCTCAGCGGATTTTTAGAGGTACCCTAAAGTCTAATCATGTCATTTATTTATGGCGCTGCAGACGACGTGGCGGCGCGCATAAAATACCTGCGATGGCCGGTAAAACCGTTAAATGCTGGGGGCATACGCCTCAATTGTCCTTAGAATTTTCAGGCGACTGAGAAATCGCATTCAAAATGCTTCAGTTGCAATGCATATCACCTTGCTACAAGCAAGGTTCAGTATATCGTCTGTGACTCGGACTGACCGGATCATTAGGTTAGGGCTACAAGAAATTATTCACAATTGGCCTTATTTAACGGAGCTAGCGGGACGGGGATTTGTAAGTTTTTGTAACGCCCAGTGTATGTGTTCGGCAAGCATAGGCGTGCTGGTGGGCAATCGTTGATTTAAAAGGGTGAGTGCATCCGCATGGGGCGACGCGTTACCCAGCGCGACGGCGAGATTGCGCAGCCAGCCAATGTAGCCCACGCGACGCAATGGAGAGCCTTCGGTATAAGCGAGAAATTCGGTTTCAGTCCACGCGAATAGTTCGATCAAACGCACGTGATCCAAACCGTGGCGAGGTGCAAAATCCCGTTCACGGGTGGGGGTTGCAAAGCGATTCCAGGGGCACACGAGTTGACAATCATCGCAGCCGAAGATGCGATTACCGATTGCGGCGCGGAATTCCATCGGTATTGCGCCTTTGTTTTCGATCGTTAAATAGGCGATGCAACGTCGCGCATCCAAACGGTAGGGGGCAATGATCGCCTGTGTCGGGCAAATATCGATACAGCGCGTGCAGGAACCGCAATGATTGCGCGCAGGTGCATCCGGTGGCAGCGCGATATCAACGTAGATTTCGCCTAAAAAAAACCACGAACCGCGTTGCTTATTAATCAGATTGGTATGTTTGCCTATCCATCCCGATCCGGCCTTTTCCCCCAGCGCGCGCTCCATCACCGGCGCGCTATCGACGAACACACGATAACCGCGCGGTCCGATCTCTGTTTCAATGTGTTGCGCGAGTTTATGCAAGCGTTGACGCAAGGTCTTGTGATAATCCCGTCCCAGCGCGTAGCGCGCGATATACGCACGATCGGAATCGTTAATGATGTGCCACGCGTCCGCGGCCGCCTCAGGAAAATAATCCATTTGCACCGAAATCACACGCAGCGTACCCGGCACCAGTTCTTGCGGGCGCGTGCGGCGGGTGCCGTGTTTGTGCATATAGTCCAAATCGCCGTGCAGTCCGTCCGCTAACCATTGTGCAAGATAGGTCTCAGCCTGCGTCAGGTCGATATCGCTGATGCCAACGTGAGCAAATCCCAAGGCCTGGCCCCATGATTTTATTTGCGTGGCGAGGTGGTTTAGATCCATAGCAGTGCGTGGACGGCGAAGGGGCGAGGGCTTATGATAGCACTATGTCAAATTTGCCACTAATGCTATATACCGCGGCGCAGGTACGCGCTTTGGACCTCGCCGCCATTGCATCCGGCATTCCGGGAGATCATCTTATGACGCGGGCCGGGGAGGCGGTGGTGCGCCATCTGCGTGAACGTTGGCCGACCGCGCGTCGCATACAGATTTGGTGCGGCACGGGCAATAATGGCGGCGACGGATTTGTCATCGCGCGTCTATTGCTGACGCAAGGCTTGGATGTTGAAGTGATACAGGTGGGGGAGCGCGCGCGCATAGGAGGCGATGCGCTGATGATGTTTAACGCCGCGGTGCGCGCAAGTGTGTCTATGCGCGCTTGGCAAACAGCGTATGCGCCCCCCACCGCAGACGTTATCGTGGACGCCGTGCTGGGTATAGGCATGCGCGGAGAAATCACAACGCCGTGGCGAGAGGCGATCATCGCCATCAATCACGCCGCGTGTCCGGTGCTTGCGGTTGATATTCCATCCGGTTTGGACGCCGACAGCGGTATGGTCAACGGTGTTGCGGTGCGCGCGCACGCGACGGTGAGCTTTATCGGGCTGAAACGGGGATTATTTACAGGACTAGGGCGCGACCATGCAGGGGATATCCTGTTCGATGATTTGAGTGTTCCCGCAGAAGTGTATCAGAAAGTTACGTGCGACGTTTCGCGTCTCTGTGATGTCCCCGGTAAGGTACAAAATCGCCTACGTTCAGCGCATAAGGGTGATTTTGGGCATGTGTTGATCTGCGGCGGCCAGCCGGGCATGGGCGGGGCGGCCCTGCTCGCGGCGCGCGCGGCACTGCGCGTAGGTGCAGGCTTGGTCAGCGTCGCCACGCATCCTGCGAATGCGGCGCACGCATGGACGGTGCAACCTGAATTGATGTGTCATGGCATAGACGATGTCGCAGCTTTGAACGCACTTTTATCTCGTGCAACCGTCGTTGGCGTAGGCCCGGGCCTTGGGCAGGGTGCGTGGGGACGCGCGATCTGGGGGCGGGTCATTGACACGTCTAAGCCATTAGTAGTCGATGCCGATGGATTAAATTGGCTGGCCCACAATGCCGTGCAGCGCGACGATTGGGTGCTCACACCGCATCCGGGTGAGGCCGCGCGCTTATTAAACACCACAGTATCGGAAGTGCAACGTGATCGTTACGCGGCGGTCGTTGCGCTGCAAGAGGCCTACGGAGGCATTTGCGTACTCAAAGGCGCGGGAAGTTTAGTGTGCGCGCCAGGTGCGCGCATACGCGTGTGTAACGCGGGCAATCCCGGGATGGCGACGGCGGGGATGGGTGACGTGTTAACCGGTGTGATCGCCGGATGCATCGCGCAATTTTCGCATTCGACAGAAGATCTATTTGACGTCGTTGCGCGCGCCGTCTATCTACACGCGCATGCCGGTGATCGCGCGGCGCAACAAGACGGCGAGATCGGCTTGGCGGCGGGCGATTTATTGCCGTGGATACGCAAGGGGGCGAATGGTGGATAAACCGTATACCTTAGATCTAGAAAATGAAACCGCGAC
>JAOUGF010000187.1 GCA_029857925.1 Gammaproteobacteria bacterium | reverse complement strand
CTCAAGCTGTGCGGCCAATGCAGTGTCACTTACATCTGGCCATTCCGCAGGCTCGTCACGTAACACGTATGCACTGCGCTTGAGCAGCATGACGCGCGCTTGCCATTCGCGTAATGATGGACTCCAAGGCAATTGCGCAACCCCTCTGCTGCGCACCCCTTCAATGAGCGCTTGAAAGCGAAGTTCGGCGGGCACCTCTGCAAGCGGCTGTTCACGTAGGCTCAGGGCCTTGTAACGCCATACACGTTTAGCCTGCACCGTGTTTAATCGTTCGTTCCATTCCACGTGGTCGCTACAGATAATGTGGGGTGCGAACGCGGAGAAAAATGCGTCTGTTTCGAGTTCAGCCGCGAGAAATATACTTGCCTCGCGTTGACCTGCGTCCAATTGCGCGATCGCGATTAAATTTTCTTGGGCCAAGCTCTCGGGTCTTACAAACGTCGCACCGCGACCGTTCGCCACCAGATATCGTGGTTCAACCCCTCCTCGGCGTTGCGCGACACGATCTGGGTAGGCATGGGCCACGAGTATGCCCAGAAAATGCGTATCTTCCCCTTGTTGACGGGTCACACCCAAATGCTGTGCCCAGCGTTCCGCTTGATCTTTGATCTGATTGCACAAGTATCTATCCACATTCGTATCGCGAACGCCCGCTGAATTCGACCTGTTCACTGTTGCGCGCCAAATCATTAGACGTGTACGAATATCGCAGTCTTTCGTTGCGGTCGGGCCGCGTAAAATATCGCGTTCGCTGAGTAGGGCTGCCAGCTCACAGGCAAGATAGCCCACACCCAATGCCTTGCCTTGCAACATCATATGGGCAAGCCGTGGATGGAACCCTAAGCGATGCATCGCGCGACCGTGCGCAGTGATATGCCCGTTTTTGTCGATTGCGTTTAGTTCCGTCAGCAAATCCCGCGCTTGCGCCACATTTGCGCTGGGTGGCGGCGTTAACCAACGCAGACGATCAGGGTCTTGCACACCCCATTGTGCGAGTTCTAACATCAAAGGGGCAAGATCAACCTCGAGGATTTCCGGAGCACTGAAAGGTAACAGACGTTGTTGAGCTTCCGCTGACCACAAGCGATAACACACACCTGGGCCTAGCCGCCCTGCGCGCCCCGCGCGTTGTACGCTGGAGGCCTGCGAGATGCGTGTGGTGATAAGACGAGACATCGCGCTGTTAGTATCAAATGTCAATTTTCGAGCGAGCCCTGCATCTACTACGACTGCCACGCCCTCGATGGTGAGACTGGTCTCCGCAATATTGGTGGCGAGTACAATGCGGCGTTTGCCGTCACTCGCAGGGCGTATGGCTTGATCTTGCTGTGCCTTGCTAAGGTCGCCGTATAACGGCGCTATCCGCATATCGTGACACTCATTTCGCGTTTTTAGTGCCGCTTCTACACGCTGGATCTCGCGCACACCCGGCAAAAACGCCAGCACGTCGCCCTGCGTATTTTGTAACGCATGCACCACGCAGTGAACCATCGCCGCGTCCACTTTAGTATCGGAAATCTGCGCGTCGGTGTAACGAACTTCGACGGGAAAGGCACGTCCTTCACTGGAAACGATGGGCGCGTCATTCATCAAGCGCGCCACCGGTTGTGCGTCCAACGTCGCCGACATCGCGATCAACCGCAAATCCTCACGCAAATTGGTTTGCACATCCAAACACAACGCCAAACCCAAATCGGAGTGCAGATGGCGTTCGTGGAATTCATCAAAGATCACCACCGCGACCCCTTCCAATGCAGGATCATCCTGCATCAATCGAGTCAACATGCCTTCCGTTACCACCTCTACGCGGGTGCGCGCACTGATTTTTTTATCCAAGCGCACACGGTAGCCCACGGTCTGACCCACCTCCTCACCCAACATCTCCGCCATACGTGCGGCGGCGGCGCGCGCTGCCAGGCGCCTGGGTTCCAACATGATGATGCGCTGTTGTGCACACCATGCGGCGTCCAGTAATGCCAAAGGAACCGCAGTGGTTTTACCCGCACCAGGTGGCGCTTGGATCACCAAATTAGGGTGTTGCGTTAAAGATTCGAGTATCTGCGGAAGGACGTGCTCGATAGGCAACGAAAATTTCATTTTGAGGTTGTTTTTCCCCGCAACGTTAGTTCAACATCTAACCCACCTAGCCCACAATAGCCGCGAGGATTTTTTACTAAATATTGCTGATGATATTGTTCCGCAAAATAGAATACGGGGGCGTCTATCACCTCCGTGGTGATCTTCCCTTGACCGTGTTTAGTTAGCGCCTTCTGATAGTTACGCATACTGGCGATTGCCGCACGCCGTTGTTTAACGGTATAAACGTAGATTCCGGAGCGATATTGTGTGCCTACATCGTTGCCTTGGCGAAAACCTTGAGTGGGATTGTGCGCCTCCCAGAAGACCTTTAACAGGTCTTGATATCGCACTTGCGTGGGATTATATACGACACGCACCACTTCGTTATGCCCGGTGTAGCCAGTGCAGACCTCTTCATACGTTGGGTGGGGTGTATAACCGGCGGCATATCCCACTGCGGTGACGTAGACCCCTGGGATATTCCAGAAACATTTCTCCGCGCCCCAAAAACAACCCATGCCAAACATCGCCAATGCCAATTTTTTCGGATAGGGTGGTGTTAACGCGCGATCACGAAAAATGGCGTGTGGTTCATATAGGACAAAGGAAGGCTGCGCGCGCCCTGGCAAGGCCTCATGCGGCGCTATCATACGAGTTTGGTGTATTTTTTGCGCGATATACTGCGTAAAATCCACAGTCTAACCTCTTGGAATATAAATAGAAAGGCCCTATCGCTTGCGCGACAGGGCCCCCCCTTTTAACCCTATTACACGCCCTTGTACACCGTCGCCCTACGGCGCACAGTGCGCAATTACGCGTCAACGATTAGGGACGGACATAGCTCCAACCCGCTTCTTCATGCTCCATGATGTGTACTACACCGGCGGGAACCAATTTCGCCTGTTCGATCAGTTTCACTTCCTTGCCTTCTTTCTTCTCCATGTTTGTTTTTGTATTTCCGCAGGCAATAAAGGAGACCGTCTCAAAACTCTGCTTCATGCTCTTAATACGGGTCTTGATCTCATCGGAGGCCTTGTCCTCACGCAAGAAATTCAGGCCCGGGCCATAGGCGACGATGTCGATATGCACTTCTTCGCCCTTATCTTGGTAGACCTTCATCACATTAGCCGCGTTGTTCAGCGTCAACTGCATACGGGCTTCGTCGTTATCATTAATCTGCAGCAACAAATTGTGCACCTTACCCGCCGCCATGGCGACCGACATAGGAACCGTCATTGCCACCGCAATTGCCAAACGCATCATAGACTTACGCATAGTACCCCCTCCAGCGAGTTAACATTTGAAAAAAAACTATCTTATCCTACCCAAAATGGCCACTCAAGCATAGCAATTCAAAAATTTAAGGAATATTAATAACTTTTTAAATTACTGACTTTGCATTCATAAACCGGCCTGAAACACGGGTATCCGATCTGACCTGACTCGTGACACCATACTTAAAGTAATATTCCCCGTCAATGCTTTATTGCTCGACTCACCCAACTATCGTCCGTAAGGCGATAGTTGGATTACACCACCAGCTTGTGACCCCCGTAATCCTGGTGTAGCAAGTGCACCGTAGATTGCGCTGCCGTTTAAATCCAGATACCCTTTAGCGATTAGCGATCTATTATGAACGATCAATGTGGTGATCGCTTTCGCTAGCAGCTTGTGGGGCTTAGGAGATCGTAGCGAGGGAACGCCACTAGAGGCAGATTTTCCAATCGTTTGCGGAGAATAGCCGTCGGTATTTAATGAAAAGGATCGGAAAATATCGCCAATTCCGCAGTATATCTGTCCTAGTTGCCACAAGCTGCTAGGTCACCCTATGGGTAATCCGCGACAATGCCATGTATGGATGTCCATACAATCGCCCGATTGTCGATTTTCAGATATTCGATTATATTGCCATACTTCATTTCACATTTGGATACGCCCGGATTTTATGGCCACTGCCCCACTCTATTTTGCAACTAGCACACATCCACTTGGGATCCTTCCGGCGATGGCTAATCGCCACGGCCTGATCGCGGGGGCGACAGGTACAGGCAAAACCGTGACCTTGCGGGTACTCGCGGAGGCATTCAGTCGTGCGGGTGTACCGGTATTCATGGCAGATGTAAAAGGCGATCTCTCCGGTTTGGCAAAACCTGGTACCCCCTCGCCCAAGATTACTCAACGTATCGCGGATATCGCGTTAGATGATTTTTCATACACTGCCGCGCCCGTCACCTTTTGGGATGTGTTTGGCGCGCAGGGCCATCCCGTACGCTGCACCGTATCTGAAATGGGGCCGTTGTTGCTCGCGCGCTTGCTCGCTCTCAACGACACACAAACCGGCGTACTGACGCTGGTGTTTAAGATCGCTGATGAACACGGCTTATTACTGCTGGATATGAAAGACTTGCGCGCCATGGTGCAATACGTGGGTGACAATGCGGCAGACTTCAAAACTGAATTCGGCAATATTTCCACAGCCAGTATCGGTGCGATCCAACGCGGTTTGATCGCATTGGATGACCAGGGCGGTGATTTGTTTTTTGGTGAACCCGCGCTGAATCTCGAAGACTTGCTGCAGACCGATGCACAGGGCAACGGTGTCATCAACGTGTTGGCTGCCGACAAGCTAATGCTATCACCGAAATTGTATGCGACATTTTTGTTGTGGATGCTTGCAGAATTATTTGAGTGCCTGCCCGAAGTGGGAGATCAAGAAAAACCAAAATTGGTGTTTTTTTTCGACGAGGCCCATTTGTTATTTTCTGATGCCCCTAAGGCGTTGCTGGAAAAAATCGAACAAGTTGTACGCTTAATTCGTTCCAAAGGCGTCGGAATCTATTTTGTAACGCAAAACCCCCTGGACATCCCCGAGGCCGTGCTGGGTCAATTGGGCAATCGTGTGCAACATGCGTTGCGCGCGTTTACGCCCAAGGATCAAAAAGCCGTGCGCGCTGCCGCAGAGACGTTCCGCGCCAATCCAAAATTGAATGTCAGCGGTGTTATCATGGAACTCGGCGTGGGAGAGGCACTGGTATCTCTGTTAGACGAAAAGGGTACTCCCACGATGGTGGAGCGTGCCTGGATTCATCCACCGCGTAGTCAATTGGCTGCCTTGGCCGTCGCAGAACGCACACAGGTTATCAAATCTTCTGTCGTGTATGGACACTATGAAAAACTCATAGACCGGGAATCGGCGTACGAGGCCCTGCAAAAACGCGCAGAAATGAGTGAAGACGGTCCCATCGGCACCACTGCGGCACAACGCCAGGGTGCCGATGCGCGCCCTGCCAGCGGATTGTTTGAAACCTTTGCC
>JAOUGF010000186.1 GCA_029857925.1 Gammaproteobacteria bacterium | reverse complement strand
TATCCGACGCGCCGGAATTGACCGCGTGTTCGAAGAGGGCGTTCAAAAAACGCACCACGGGCGCGTCGTTATTGGAATCAGATAATGACACTGCGTCGCTGGCTTCAGGCGCAGTCACCTCGATTTCGGCGGCGATGTTACTGACATCGGTGTGTTGCTGAAACACTTTGTCGATAATTTCCAATACATCTTCTTCTTTCGCGACGACCGATTTGATCGTCTTTTGCGCCAGCCGCGCGATCTCGTCGTAGGCGAAGATATCCGTAGGGTCGGCCATACCGATGACCAGTTCTTGCGCGGACTCGGCGAGCGCGACGACCTGATAGCGTCGGCAATAGAGTTCGGGGATGCGTTTTACTACGGCGGGATTGATTTCATATTTGCGTAAATCGATAAAAGGCAGGCCGAGTTGACGAGATAAAAACGTGGCCAATTGCGTGCTGCTGATGTAGCCACTGGCGACCAATTCGCGGCCAAGTTTACGCCCGGTGGCCTTTTGATTTTTTAACGCAGCGTCTAGCTGTTCCGGCGTGATGATCCGTTCCGCCAGTAATAAATCACCTAGACGTAAATTTTTTGGTATTACCGCCGCCATAGCATACACATAGTTCGCCGCATCGTATGCCACACATAGCGGCGAAATGATTGAATACTTTATTAAGAAAGTGTATTGCGGGGGAGGGTGTTGTGGCCGGGGATGCCCTTATTTCCCGGCGCGGATTAGACCGCCCAGACCGGCGTTTTCGAGTGTCGCATTGAGGTGGCGGCGGATCGCCTCCGCGCCGTCCATGCGCAACACTTCATCCAGTACGCGTTGGGTGTGGTCACGGCTGAAATTACGGATGACCCATTTGACGCGCGGGATGTTGACGGCATTCATGCTTAAGCTATCCAGTCCCATCGCGATGAGCAAAATGACGGCGGCCGGGTCGCTGGCCATTTCGCCGCAGATGCTGACCGGCTTATTCAGCGCATGCGCGCCTTCGACCACTTGGATCACCGCCTGGATGACGGCGGGGTGCAGGCAATCATACAGCGCGGCGACGCGGCGATTGTTACGGTCTACGGCCAATAGGTATTGCACCAAATCGTTGGTGCCAATCGAGATAAAATCACAGCGTTTGGCAATTTGCTTGATTTGATATACCGCCGACGGCACTTCGATCATGACGCCGACACGGGGCATTTCGATCACGGTTTTTTCTTCTTCTAAAATTTCGTGATGGACGCGACGGATCAAGCGTTGCGCCTCGACCACTTCCTCCACGGTCGTGATCATCGGCAACAATATGTTGAGGTTGTTCAAGCCCACGGCGGAGCGCAGCATCGCGCGGATTTGCACGATGAATATTTCCGGTTGGTCGAGGCTCACGCGTATGCCGCGCCACCCTAAAAAGGGGTTGGCCTCCTGGATGGGGAAATACGAGAGGTTCTTGTCCCCGCCGATGTCCAGCGTGCGCAAATAAACCGGCTTGGGCGCGAAGGCCTCTAAGATTTTACGATAGACCTGTGCCTGTTCTTGCTCGCCCGGAAAACGGTCGCGCACCATGTAGGGGATTTCGGTGCGATATAGCCCGACGCCTTCCGCGCCGTGGCCGAGGGAGGAGCGGATATCCGCCAACAGGCCCGTATTTGCATACATCGGGAGGCGATAACCGTCCAACGTGACGGCGGGTTGATCTTTTAACGTGAGCAGGTCGGCGGTGAGCGCGGATTCTTCTTTGCGCAGGCGCTTGTATTCGCGCAACACCGTGGGCGACGGGCGGATAAACAAAAATCCTTGGAAGCCGTCGACGACGATCTCGACGTCGTTGAGGTCGCCGGTGGGCAGGTCCTCCACGCCCATCACGGCAGGGATACCCATCGCGCGCGCCAAGATCGCCACATGCGAAGAACCCGAGCCACGCGCAGAGACGATGGCCATCAACTGGGTGCTGGGCACCTCCATCATCATCGTCGGACTCAAATCCTCGCTGACCAGGATGACCTGTTGCGGGTAGGTGCGGGCGGCCGTTTCTTTCGATTGCAAGCGGCTCAGGATGCGCAGGCCGAGGTCACGGATGTCTTGCGCGCGTTCGCGCAGGTAAGCATCGTCCATGCCCGCAAACACACGCGCATGTTCATGGATGGTTTCACGCAGCGCGCCGGGCGCCCAATTGCCGCGCCGAATCTTTTGCACGGTTTGTTTTATGAGGCTATCGCTCTCCAACATGAGCTGGTAAGCGTCGAAAATGGCGCGATCTTCGGCTGGTATGTGTTGCAATTGCCCGCGTAACTGGGCCATCTCGGTGCGTACCTGCGCGACGGCGTTTTCAAAGGCCAACACCTCGGCATCGATGTCGGTGACGTAGCGGTTCGGTACCGCATCGAGGTCGGCCCCCGCATAGACCACCACCCCGACGCCGATTGCGACGCCGGGTGCCCCGGCGAGCCCGCGAAAGGGTTTGTCACCCCCCGAGTTGCGCTTGCGTTGACCCATTTGGATGCGACCGCTGGCCTGGGCGTGGGCAATCGCGCCGGACAGCTGGGCGGCCAACGTAAGCAGCAAGGTGACTTCTTCTTCCGCATAGCGACGCCGGTGGCGGTCTTGCACCACGAGCGTGCCTAAGGTCTGCCCATGGTTGATTATAGGCACCCCTAAAAAGCTGCTATATTGTTCCTCGCCGGTCTCAGGGAAGTATTTATAGCGCGGGTGTTCAGGGGCATTGTCTATATTGATCGGTTCGGCGCGCTCACACACCAGCCCCACCAGACCTTCATAACGCGCCAGGCGCACCTTGCCTATCGCCTCTGGCAATAAGCCGTCGGTGGCCATCAAAACGCGCTCTTCGTTCAACGGGTCGGTGAGATATACCGAGCACACATCCGTATGCATGGTCTGTTTCACCCGTTTGACGATGATGGTGAGCGCCTCTTCGAGGTTTTGAGCCGCGGAGACTTCAGTGATTAATTTGCGTAGGGTGTTCAGCACATCATAAATCCTAAACTATCCCTCACTATAGCGATCCTTTTTGTATCCAAAAACGGCATCATTCGACATTTTACGGCGAATTTGCGTCTATCGCCGCACAGTAAAATCATTTCAAGGAAATGGCTTCCTACCCGTTCGTAGGGGTCGTGGCTGGGCCTCGCAGAGGCACTATCACCCAATCCAACGGGTCTAACGGCGACTGGCTAGCAGCCTAGGATTGTTCCATGCCTGTCAACCTGGCCAACACCAAGGGGGCCAATTCGGTTAACGCACGCTGATACACGCCCCGTTTGAACGCCACCACTTGGTGTAGGGGGGTCCAATAGTCTACCCATTGCCAATGGTCAAATTCGGGCGTTGCATAGCGGTCCAATTGTATATGATGTTCTTCCCCAACGAAATTAAGCAAAAACCATACTTGTTTTTGACCGATGCACACCGGTTTACGGTCGTGGCGGATCAAATTTTTAGGCAAGCGATAACGTAGCCATCCTTGCGTGCAGCCCATGATACGAACGTGGCGAGACGTCAGCCCTAGTTCTTCATGCAATTCCCGAAAAAGCGCCTGACGTGGGGTTTCATTAAGCTTGATACCCCCTTGTGGAAATTGCCAGGCCTCCTGACCACAACGTCTGGCCCAAAGCACCTGCCCGTGGGCATTGCTTAATATGATTCCAACATTTAATCTAAATCCGTCCGCGTCTATCACTGTGTGACGCCTTTCCCTGCTCTGCAGGCCCGTAAGGATACTAATTACTAATTCTGTACAAAAAAATCGTTTATGGCAACGGCGGCAAGGCAAATTCCTAGTTAATTGTTGAATATACTGAATATTTATAGTACATTTTAGCCCTTGTGAAGGATGTAGGCCTTTGGCGTTAGCGATATTTGACTTAGACAACACCCTGCTGGGGGGCGATAGCGATTATTTGTGGGGCCAATACCTGGCGGAAACGGGTGTTGTAGATGGCGCACATTACGCGCGTGAGAATCAACGTTATTATGATGCCTATCACGCAGGTACGCTCGATATCATGCAGTTTTTGGAATTCGCATTGCGACCCTTGGCCGGTGTGCCGGTGGCGCAATTGCATGCCTGGCGCAAACGTTACCTCGAGCTCAAGATCCAGCCTATTTTGTTGCCCAAGGCCCTGGCCTTGATAGAACGCCACAAACGGGCGGGGGACACGCTGTTGATC
This sequence comes from Gammaproteobacteria bacterium, assembly GCA_029857925.1. Classification (GTDB taxonomy): domain Bacteria; phylum Pseudomonadota; class Gammaproteobacteria; order S012-40; family S012-40; genus CAKKRP01. Next base: position 1,227 of record JAOUGF010000186.1, on the reverse strand, counting down.
ATTACCGCAACCAATCGCTTTGTGACGGAGCCCATCGCTGAACTATTTGGCATAGCGCACCTCATCGCAACGGAACCTGAAATGCGCGATGGCGTCTATACCGGTCGTGTAGACGGGATACCGAGTTTCCGCGAAGGCAAGGTACAGCGCCTAAACGCATGGCTGGAATCGCGCGACGAATCGCTCGACAATAGTTGGTTTTATAGTGATTCACATAATGATTTGCCCCTTTTACAAAAGGTCACGCATCCGATCGCAGTAGATCCTGACGAGGAATTGAGACGTATTGCCGTTCTGCATGCATGGCCGGTAATCAGTTTGCGTGACTAAAGGAACTCTTTCCATGGAACACATTTTAAAAGCACCCTGCCTACGTCGCGGCGACACCGTCGGAGTGGTAAGCCCTTCGTGGGGAGGCGCGGCCTTGTTTCCACATCGCGTAGAGGCCGCGTTGCGTCAACTGCAAGACATGGGATTGCGCGTTAAAATGGCGCCGCACGCGTTAGGGAATCAAGGTTACATCGCGGCCAGCCCGCAACAGCGTGCAGCGGACATCAATGCGATGTTTGCGGACACCGAGGTGCGTGCCGTTTTATGCACCATTGGCGGTGACCACAGCAACCAAGTGTTGCGTTATATTGATTTCGATGTAGTGCGTCGTAATCCTAAGGTGTGGATGGGCTTCTCGGATATTACCGTGCTCAATATTGCGCTGTGGCAGGAGACCGGTCTAGTGACGTTTAATGGTCCCTGTTTGTTGACGGATTTCGCGGAATATCCACGTATGTTGGACTATACCACGGAATATTTTAGCCGCACCGTGATGACCAACAAGGCATTGGGACGCATCAGCCCGGCGCCGGAATGGACAGAAGAGTTTTTAGACTGGGGTAAACGCCTGGATTTGACGCGACCGCGCAAAAAAATCGCGAGCGGCGCTTGGCATTGGCTAAAACCTGGCAGGGCGCGGGGGCGTTTGATGGGCGGGTGTATAGAATCCCTGCATCATTTGCGCGGCACACGTTTTTGGCCGTCCTGGAAAGATCGCATCCTATTTATTGAGACCTCTGAAGAAAAGCCCACCCCCGCGCGCATCGACAGCTGGTTGACGGATTTCGAAAATATGGGCGTTTTGGCGCAATTGCGCGGCATTTTAGTGGGGCGGGCAATGCGTTATAGCAATGAGGAAAAACGCCAATTACGCGCGATATTGGTTGAACGCACACA
>JAOUGF010000185.1 GCA_029857925.1 Gammaproteobacteria bacterium | reverse complement strand
GATACCCACCGGGAATGTGGAGGGCGCGGCGATTGCGGCGAGTGGCACCGCGATGTTGCACCTCGATGACGCGACGATGCGTCTAACGGGCGATTTGTCTACATCCGCTTTGCCAAACATCACCGCCATCCACCTGCATAGCGGCTTTGCCGGATAAGATGGCGGTGTGATAAAGGCATTGACCGCGAATGGTACCGATAATTATAAGCTCGATACGACACTGACAATGGATAACCTCGCGTTGTTAAAGGCCGACGGAATGTATCTGAACGTGCATTCCGGCACGGGTGGTGTGATACAACTACGCGGTCAAATATTACCAGCGGAACTAAAGGTCTACCGCGCGCAGTTGACCGCCGCATCCAGCTCAGTGACGACGTCCGCGAGCGGTGTCGCAGCGGTGACGGTCAATGAAAAAACGGGGGCGTTCGTCACCTATGTTACGTTGAAAAACCTGACGAATACTTTTTCAGCGGCACATATCCATAACGGCACACCGACAGTCGCTACGCTCGCCATGGATGCCAATAACGTTAATTTATTATCTACAATGAATACTTTCAGCGCGACGAATTTGCAGGCACTGAAGGATGGGTTGCTTTACGTCAATGTGCATACCCAAGTCAACCCGACGGGCGAAATAAAAGGGGTCTTGCAAAAAGAGTAATGTTTTTAGCGCTAGATGGATCTTTTAGAGTACCGCACAATGCGCCCCTCATCGGGGCGCATTTTAGTGTAAGGACACCACTAAATTTTGGCTATTGGAGAACGCGTCGTTAGAAAATGGCTAAAAATGCTTATTCGCTCCGTGTAAATTCCGCTTGTTCACCATTTTCCGTCTAGCGCTGCATTCTTTGGTCTAATTTCTAGGTTAAAGGGTCTTGAATATTGATACCTGCAATTCCGTTAATCCAATCCGCCAAAATAAAATATGTGTGCGTTGATGCATGGTCGGTATGGTTTTCTGACATTGAACGTCATTGGAAAAAAGCAGCGTTTGGACAAACAGCACGACGGAATTACGGGTGACAGCGATGTTTGTCTTTATAACTCAAATTTAGCGATGATAGAATCTATTCGCAGCATCCACTATGGATTGTATGGCCTGCACATCGTCACTAAATTGCGCAGCATATACGTCACGCGCCGCATGCAATTCAAGCAAATGATCGTCAATATTTTCGGTCGCAATCAGCACGCCGAAATCGTCGATGGTAGGCCGTAGCGGTGTCTGGTAGTTGTACATGCGGTCTATCATCACGTACCCAAGTGCTTCGGTGTAGTGTGACGCCTCCCAATACCAGCGCATCGGTGCTTCGGTATGCCCGGGAAGCGGTATGCGTTCCGTGGTGACGGTGTTATATCCACTAAAGTCCCAAAGTTGAAACGGCGGCTTGTCTGCGATTTTCGCTTCTTCGGCAATTATACGAACGAGTTCACGCGACCAAAATTCTATTTCCTGCCAGCGTCCCGTGGCGCGCCAAATCTCCAGCAAGTGCGCGTGTTCTGGCGAAATAAACAGCCGTGCAGTAATGCCGTGGGTGTATGCATAGCGTAAAATTTCGCGCATTGTTTGCGTCCCTGGTCCATCTTGACCGCGATTTCGGCTTGTAGCAAAAGGCTGAGATGACGCTTCATAGATTGTATTTTTTTCGAATTCGAGAAAGAGGGAGCGATTACCGCCTTTGCGCGAGAGGCGCTCACGGTCGCGGCGTGCCGACCAGGCCGCGTTGGTTTCACCTGGGGATGGTTGATTCCTAATGGTATCTACACTGGCGCCCACAGCGTCTATGGACCATAGACTGGGCATTATGTCTCGCATGTACTGTGCGGCGTTAAAGGGGCGTGCCGCACCGCTGGAATCTACACGCAAACGCGCATCGGCGTAGCTCGAGTTGCCTATACCGTCATTGTATGTGATCCAATCCAGTCCAAGAATAAACTCGCGGACGGTGCCCTCTGCGTTCGCATGTTGCAAATGCCGATACAATTCCTTCAGCGAGGTGCTCGCGAGGGCGAGATTGTAGACACGCTTGTTAGCCCACACTTCGTGGTGGGCGGCGATGGCCAGGCCGCGCGACGAGCCAAGAATTAATACCTCGGGTCGCGCCCGGCTAACCCCATAGGCCTTGCTGAGCCGCTGCCGTGTAGTCGCCTCAGGCTTTTCTTGATTCACGCCATGCGATTGGGGGCTCGGGAACATATCGTAGGGGTCTATCCACCAATTAAATCCTGCAATGGCGACAATCAAAGCCACCCACAAAGCAAAAAAAATCTTCAGATAGCGTTTAGCGGCCATGGCGTTAAAACCGGAAATAAAGAAATTCGCTGACGTGCGACAATCGCAACACCACAATGCTTCCACCCAAGGCGATTAAAACCGCCCATGTCGGTGATGGGCGCCAGCGCGGCCAGCGCGCCGGTTCCACCACTTTATTCACCGCAGGTCGATAGGCGGCGACGATTTGCTGGGTGTTGGGCATCGCCCACAGAAACAACAATGTGACGGCGATAAAGCCGAGATCTCCACTACCACTAAATAATTTACTGTTGTGGAATTCCCATCCCATATTTTCCAAATTATTCGCCAACGCACCCCATAGGCCGCGCTCTGCGTCCGGCCACACCACACCCTGCAAGCCCGCCATGCCCTTTAGCATAGAGATCGCTGTTGGAAAGTCATTCGCCCGAAAGAACACCCAGCCTACGACAACGGCGGTAAAGGTGAGCAAGCGCGCCGCCCAGCGTCCCCATGCGCCATAGCGTTTATCTTTGCCCCACCAGCGGATACGCCAGGCGTGCCAACCGTGATTGATGACTAAATAAAGTCCATGCAATCCACCCCACACCACGAATGTCCAACCGGCTCCGTGCCATAGACCGCCGATCAACATCGTCGCCACTAAATTGAGATGACGTCGCACCTTGCCGCGACGATTGCCACCCAATGCGAAATACACATAGTCGCGCAAAAAACGCGACAAGGTCATATGCCATCGCCGCCAAAAATCAATAATATTGGTCGCCTTATAGGGTGAGTTGAAGTTCAACGGCAGTCGCACACCAAACATCAAACCGAGGCCGATGGCCATGTCGGAATAACCCGAGAAATCAAAATACAGTTGAAACGTATACGCCAACGCGCCTCGCCACGCTTCAAAAAACGACAACAACACACCATCGTGCGCAGCGCTAAACGCCAGATTGGAATAACGTGCCAATTCGTCCGCCAACAATACCTTTTTGAGCAAACCGATCACGAATACAGTGATTCCGGCCGCGAGCAACACCGGTCTCAAAGGAAACGCGGCGCGATGTTGAAACTGTGGTATGACCTCTTTGTGATGGACGATGGGGCCGGCGATTAATTGAGGGAAGAATAAAACGAACAGGCTAAAACGCAAAAAATCATACTCACGCGTCTGACCTCGGTAGGCATCAACCAGATAGGCGATTTTCTGGAAGGTAATGAAAGAAATACCCAGCGGTAGTACAACGGCGTCCATCAGCCAAAGGGTGCCGGTGAAGTCATTGACGGTGGTGATAAAGAAATTTGCGTATTTGAAATAACCTAACACCGCGAGATTCGCTAGCACACCAAAGATCAGCACGTCTTTTCGCGGTCTTACGGTCAGCGTCGTGCCTAGGGCGTAATTCACAAATAGGGAAGGGACAATCAGCCCAAGATAAAGGGGGTTCCACCAAGCGTAAAACGCCAGTGACATTAAAGAAAGCCATGCCATGGCCACCCGCTGATGCCCCATTGCGCCAAGCTTGTAATACACAAGCAAGGTGATGGGCAGAAACAGGAAAATAAATTCGTAGGAATTAAATAACATAGCTACCTAATAAATTAGCCAGGAACCGCACGTGCTAACAGCCCGCAGCGTGCGCATAGCGATACGCCCGTTACTATACACCATTGACGGCTAGCATCTTTAGGGGTCGAGGGTTGATCGCACCCCCACTGAAGGTGGTAAGCCTTTCTACTAATCAGGTGAAGTGCCAGACTAAATTGACACTCCTAAACTCGCAGTAGATCGGTACTAAACCCGACAGGTTGGCAATTATCCTTGAAATTACGCATTAGTCCCCGCCTGCCGCCACCCCTCAACAATGCTATGATACCCCGCCTTGTCCCTACCACGTCTCCGGTGTATCACGCGATGAATGCCAACCCAGTCACCTCCACCACCCGCATCTGGGCCATAGGTCTGCCCGTCCTGTTATTTTTGTCCGGCGCCGCGGCGCTCGCTTATGAGGTGTTGTGGGCGCGCATGCTGGGTGCGATGTTTGGCGTCAGCACCTTCGGCGTCATCGTGACCGTCGCGGCCTTTATGTTGGGGTTGGGCGGCGGGGCGGTTGCGGGGGTGCGGTGGCCGATGTCGGCGTGGCCGCCGTTGCGCGTGTTTGCGGTATGCGAGGCCGCCGTGGCGTTGATCGCGCTGATCCTGCCGACCGCGTTTCGCGGACTAGACCCCTGGTTTACCGCGTCTACCGCGCAGACGTCGCTGGCGGCTTGGTATGTGTTGCAAGGCGGAGTGGCCTTGGTGGTGTTGAGCGTGCCTGCCGTGTTGCTGGGATTCGGGTTTGCCGCGGCGTTGCGCGTGGGGCGCGATGCAGGGGTCGGCATCGGCCTGTTGTATGGCGTGAACACACTCGGGGGTGCACTGGGTGCGGTGCTGCCGTTGGTGTTACTGCCCACCGTGGGCTGGCAGGTTGCGGTGTATTGCGCAGCAACACTGGGCCTCATCAGCGCGGGCCTGGCGGCCGGGTGGAGCAACCGCACATCGATGATTAACTGGGCGCCGCCCGCCACCTCGCGCCCCGCGTGGCGCACGTTGTTCGCCTATGCCGGGGTCGGGTGTGCGGCGTTGATCGTAGAAATCGCGTGGACGCGTTTGTACGGCATGGTGTTGTTGCGTACAGAATATGTGTTAGCGATTTTATTGGCGGTGTTTTTGCTCGGCGCCGCGCTGGGCAGTCTGCTGGCACGCCGCTTGGCCGACCACCACCTGCGCTGGTTGCCGTGGGCATGCGGGGTGGCGGTGATCTTGAGTCTGTGGTGTTTACCTTGGGTCGCGCAGTGGCAAGCGAATGCCAACTTCGGTTCTTTGGCCGGTGCCTTGTTGGCAGGCGCGGCGGTATTGTTACCGATCACCTTGCCCACGACGTTGGTGTTGGGCGTTTGGTTGCCATTGTTGGCGCGTCGCTACCAGGATCAACCGGGCATCGCGGCCTGGTTGTACGGGGTGAATGCGGCCGGATCTGCGGTGGGTGTGTTACTCGCTGGTGCATTGTTGATTCCGTTGCTGGGGACGCCCGCGACGCTGGTGTTTGCGGCCTTATTATTGGTCATTTGCGGCTGGGTGTTTGCGCCGCCGGGGCGTTGGGGGTTTGCGCTGATCGCGCTGATCGCGTTGGCTGGCCG
>JAOUGF010000184.1 GCA_029857925.1 Gammaproteobacteria bacterium | reverse complement strand
TCTCTCCCCTACAAAACGACATCAAAATACCCAGAGACTCGTCCATAGTGCCCTGCAATAGGCCGAATATATGTGCGCCACCGCTCATCATTTCCATATCATAAATTGTCGTCCACCTAGAGGTAGGTTTGCGTATATTCGATTATCATTCTGCGGTTAACAAAAACTTGACTGAAAGGGGGCGTCCTTATAGGTGCTCTTGTTTCTGCATGGCCAGGTGTTATGCATACCTGTGACTAGCACTGAATTTTCAGAACCATGCAAAGCGCGTCCTAGCGCCTGCCACGGTGTAGCGCTGGCGGCAGGTGGTGTCTGGTTGCGTTTTTTTGCTCTGCCGCAATATCAGAAGCAGAGTTTTGTTTGTTCGCATCTGATTTCTGATTTATTTACGAAGCATACTTTTTACTATTTTTGCAATAATCAATGTCAGCATCCCGGCGACCAGACCGATTGCGACATTCGCTATCTCGCTCAGTATTGTCGCCACCGCGGGCATGTTACTGACCGCAAGTGCGAATTGATGCAACGTTTCGTGCAAACCTGGTATGCCATGGACGATGATGCCCCCGCCTACAATAAACATTGCGAGTGTGCCTACGACAGATAGCGTTTTCATCAGTACCGGCGCCGCACGCAACAGGCTACGTCCTATGATCCGTTTTATCGCACTGTCACTACCGCTTTTCAATAGATAGAGACCGACATCGTCGAGTTTGACGATTCCCGCCACCAGTCCATACACGCCCACCGTCATCACTGCGGCTATGCTCGAAACCACGGTAAATTGAGTTATAAGCGTCGCCGTGCTCACGGTGCCGAGCGCGATCACGATAATTTCTGCAGACAAAATGAAGTCAGTACGAATGGCGCCTTTAATTTTCTCTTTTTCGAATTCAACGAGGTCGACACGCGAATCCGCCAGCGCTTGAATCATTTTCGCATGTTCTGCATCGTTGCTCGTGCGGGAATGAGACAGCGCATGAGCGATTTTTTCGAATCCTTCGTAACACAGATATATGCCACCGATCATCAGCAACGGCAGTATGCCCCATGGGGCCACGGCGCTGATTGCGATTGCCAAGGGTACTAAGATTAGTTTGTTTTTCGCAGAACCTTTCGCTACCGCCCACACCACCGGAAGCTCGCGCTCGGCGCTTACCCCGGATACCTGCTGCGCGTTGAGCGCCAGGTCGTCACCCAACACACCCGCAGTCTTTTTCGCCGCGACCTTTGAAAGGACGGCGATATCGTCAAGTATTGTCGCAATATCGTCGAGGAGTGTTAACAGTGTTGCTCCAGCCATTCGTGTTTACCTGCGTTGTCAAACGTTGTATCGCCGTAAATTATCGCAAAAATCGCTTTTTGTGCGCCCGATCGTCAGAAATTGACCAGGCAAAAAATTTCCGCCCAGCCTTGCGCGTGGTTGGGCCTACCGACCCATCCCCAATCTATCTCCCACCTGCCGCCCCGCATTCATCAGCAATGCAATCCAGTCATCCTTGCGCCGCTCGATCGGCGCCGAGATCGATAATCCATACACGGTATTATTGAACGCGTCCATGACCAATACCCCGATACATCCGACACCCAGTTCGGCCTCTTCATTGTCCAGCGCATAGCCGCGCGTGACGCCGTTGAGCGCGGCGCGTTGCAGGTCTTGCGCGTTCGTGAGGGTGTGGACCGTGTAGCGGGGCAGGCCGGTGCGGGTCGCATATTCGGCGATCGCGTCGGCGCCACCTAAGCCCAACATCAACTTGCCGACGGCGGTCACATGCAACGGCGCTCGGCTGCCGATCACTTGCTCAACGCGCATCATGCGCTTGGGTAGCGCGCGTTCGATGTATACGACCTCGTCGCCCTCGCGCACCGTGAGATTGACCGTCTCGCCGACGTCGTCGCGCAATGCTTCCATGATCGGCTTGGCCTCGGCGATCACATCGACGCGTGCCTCGACCGCATTGGCGTAGCGCAGCCATTTGCGCCCGATCAAATAACCGCCGCGCGGGTCGCGTTCAACCAAGCGATGTTGGCTTAGCGCGGACAATATTCGAAACGCGGTGGACGGGTGCAGGCCGGTATCAGCGGCAAGGAATTTCAGCGTGACCGGCCCTTCGTTGTGGGCGATGGCGTCGAGTAGGCTGACCATGCGGTCTATCACTTGTATCGCGCTGGCGGGGGTCTCGGTGGTGCTCATATTCTCTATAAAATTAATTTCATAATGTGGCATCAGTATGGTCTAGCTTAGAAACGAATGCAAGCATACGCGGCGCGCAGATGCAATCAAAAAAGACGACTGATAGTTATCACTTTGTTAATTATGTAAAAAATGTCCGCCGCGCATTGCTAAACGAGGAAATTTCATAATGCGGCAACGATTCACTATTGTGAAATGCTCGTAAATGTCCTATTGTTCTACTCAGGAACATTATATTGGAGTCATCGCCATGTCTACCCCGCACAACCCCGCTACCGCCGCCCCGGCCTTTTGTGCCGGAATACAATACTTTGGGGAGGCCTGGCCAGATTTCGCCAAATACGCGGCCCGCGCCGCGATCGCGCCGAATCGTGCGGCGATCGAGGCCGTGGACGATCAGGCCGCCTACCAGACCTTGCTGGGCGCCGATGCCTTGCGGTATGTAACATTACAAATGTGCGGTAGTAAGGGCTCGGGCCATCCGGGCGGCTTTGCGTCTTCGGCCGAGGCGCACGCGGCGCTGATGATGTTGGGTCACACCAATATCGTCACCGAGGTCGGTCATCACGCCCCCGGCTTTTACTCCTCGATGTTCCTCGACGGCTCGCTGGCCGAGATGGGCATACACACCATGCAGGACATGATGACGCGTTTCCGCGAGAAACACGGTCTGCTGGGCCATTTGTCCGGCGCCATCCCCGGCCTGCTCGCGCCCGCCGGGCCGCTCGGTCAGGGTCAGCACTTCGCGATGGCCGGTGCGCTGCTGCATCGCGATAAACTATTCCCGGTCACCATCGGCGACGGCGGTATGGGCGAACCTTACGTGCTCAACGCGATGATGCATTTTCACACTGCGTATCCCGACGTCACTAATTTCCTGCCGGTGCTGATCTGGAATGGCTATTCGCAGGAACACCACTCGATGGTGTCGCTGCACACCAATGAGCAGATGATCGCGTATTGGAAGGGCCACGGTTTCGAAGACGTGATCCTGGTCAACGCGAAGGATTTCGACGACAGCACACAATCCGGTGAATATGTCGATAGCACGCGCTTTTCGTTCAAGCAACGCCTGGCGTTTACCAAGGCCGTGTTGCAAGGCGTCGAGCGCGCCGCGAAATCCGCGCTCGGCGGTAAGCTCACCGCTTTTATCATCAAACAATTGAAGGGCAGCGGCGTGCACACCGTGGGCGCGAAATCGCATAACTTATACCCGGCCGACACGCTGGACGCCGCGCACATCGTCGAGGGATTGCAACGACGCGCACTGCCTGCGGCGGCATGGCAAATCGTGCGCGAAAACTTTGAGCGCGCGGGCGGCGGCCCGGCAGTGAAAACGGTGGTCACCGAATTCGAAATGAAACTGCCCGCGTTGAGTTTAAAAATGCAGGAATTCGCCAAAACCGAAAAGGCGGTGCCATCGACCGCGATGGGCGCGCTGGTCGCGCAGGTCGGGCAGCAGGACAAGCGCTTCGTCGTCACCAATGCCGACGGCAACGAGGCCTCGGGCATGAAGAATATTAATGACGCGCTGAAGATCCGCCATCCGACCGAGGACGCGCTGTACAACCAGATGCCCAGCGGTCAGGTGTACGAACCGCTCAACGAAGACGCGTGTGCGGGGCTGGCCTCTGCGCTCGCGCTGTTCGGCTCGCGCGCGCTGTGGTTGTCGTATGAATCGTTCGCGATAAACGGCTGGCCGATTGTGCAGACGGTGTCGCAGGCGATGGCGGAATTGCGTCGCAAGACGCCGTCCGTCGTGTGCATGTTCACTGCGGGTGCGCTGGAACAAGGGCGCAACGGTTGGACGCACCAACGCCCGGAGATCGAAAATTATTTCGCCGCGATGATGCGCAACGGCAACGGTTACACACTGTTCCCCTGCGACGCCAACTCGATTCAAGCGGCGTACGAATACGCAACCAACAGCGTCAATAAGAGCATGGTCATCGTCGCGTCGAAGAGCCCGCTGCCGGTGTATCAGACGCGCGCCGAGGCGCGTGACGCGGTGCAAAAAGGCGCGGCGACGATTTACGAGTCGAAGTCGGGTAATAAGGGCACCGTGGTGTTCGCCGTCACCGGCGACATGGTCATGTTGCCGGTGTTCGCGGCGAAGGACAAATTGGAGGCCGACGGTTTCCGCGTGCGCATCGTCGCCGTAGTCAATCCGCGTCAGTTGTACCGCGCCAGCGATGTCGCGTGGGACACCGTCGCGCAACCGGATAATGGCTTCCTCGCCGACGAGCCGTTTAATGCGATGTTCGACGGCGATGTGTTGCTGGCGGTCAGCGGTGGCCCCAGCGCGCCGTTGGAGCCGGTGTTATTGCGCAGCCGCGCGCCGCGCCGCGACACGATCTGTTGGAAGCGCGGCGAGACCACCGCGTCGCCGAACGAGTTGATGGACTTTAACGGCATCACCGTCGATGCGATGGTGAGCCGCGCGAAGGCGTTGGTTAAGCAATGAGTTTTAACGGTAGCCTGGGTTGCACCCAAAGGGCACGAGAGCGCATTTCGCGAAACCCAGGCGACTAAGAAGATGTAGGGTGCGCCGTGCGCACCATGCCATTTCGCAAACACGTGCGTTTGGTGCGCACGGCGCACCCTACAATTTGACTTTATACTGACAGGCGCAACGACATGCCCAACACCGCGACTAAAATCATCGTCCTCGACGACGACCCGACCGGCTCACAGACAGTACACAGTTGTCTGTTGCTGACGCGTTGGGACGTCGCGACCTTGAAAGAGGCGTTGGCAGATGCCGCGCCATTGTTCTTCGTGCTCACCAACACGCGGGGCATGAATGCGCAGCGCGCGGCGGCAATCACACGCGAGGTCTGCGTCAATCTGAAAAGCGCGCTTGCTGGCATCGCCAGCGAAGGAAAGAAACTGAATCCGATCTTGGTCAGCCGTTCGGATTCAACGTTACGCGGCCATTACCCGGTGGAGACCGATGTCATCGCCGATGAATTGGGGCCGTTCGATGCGCACTTTTTGGTGCCGGCGTTTTTCGAGGGCGGGCGCGTCACGCGCGACGGCGTTCATTACTTAATGGTCGATGGCAAGCCAGTGCCGGTGCACGAAACCGAATTTGCGCGCGATTCGGTGTTCGGCTATACGCACAGTTTCTTGCCGCACTATGTCGAGGAAAAGACCAAGGGCCGCATACCCGCGCAAGCCGTGCAACGTTTTTCGCTGGCCGACGTGCGCGGCGACAGCCTCCCGTGCCTGATGGCACTCACCGC
>JAOUGF010000183.1 GCA_029857925.1 Gammaproteobacteria bacterium | reverse complement strand
CGCCTCGGGATTTAACAATATTAACGCGCCTTGACCAAAATAATTCAATATCAATGCGGGCAATACAAACAAAAACCACGCCACTTGTATCGGCTTGCGGCCGAAATGCCCCATATCCGCATACAATGCCTCGCCGCCGGTCACCGCCAGTACGACCGCACCTAGCGTAATAAAGGCCGTCCCGATATTTTCATAAATAAATATCAGCGCATAATACGGGTTTGCCGCATGTAACACGGCCGGTTCTTGCACGATATTGGTAATCCCTAATATCGCCAACACTAAAAACCACAACCCCATCACCGGTGCAAAAAACGCCGCCACGCGCGCAGTGCCGGTGCGCTGCAACATAAACAGGCCAAGCAAGATAACGATGGTGATCGGAATGACAAAATGACTCAAGCTGGGTGAGATGATGCCCAAGCCTTCCACTGCGGACAATACCGAAATCGCGGGGGTGACCATACCATCCCCGTAAAAAAATGACACCCCGAAGATGCCGAGTAGCGCTACGGCCAAGAGTTGGCGTTTGCGCTTTTTCTTGCCCTTGCGCAAACTACGTGTAGCCAGTGCAATCAACGCCACGGTGCCGCCTTCACCACGGTTGTCGGCGTGCATAACAAAGCTCACGTACTTGATCGACACAACGATAATCAGCGACCATAAGATCAATGACAAAATGCCAAACATATTGTCTACGCTGTGCAAAATGCCATGGGGCCCGGAAAATACCACACTCATTGTATAAAGCGGGCTGGTGCCGATGTCGCCATAGACCACGCCCAACGTGCCAAAGGCAAGCGGGAGACTACGCGTATTGGTCGCGGTGCTCATCTGTAAGGACGTTAGAAACGCGAGGCGGTGAAAATCACCGCATTTGTCTGAAGATTAATTAAACGGCCCCCGCTCTGAGGGCGGTAATCCACGCGGTGGAAGGGTGTGATCTGCATAACTGTGTATTGTAAACAAATTTGCACCAAGCTCAATCCCATATCAGGTGATTTTATTGAATCATTTGGGATACTACACTTGTAGCGGGGGGCCCTACCCAACTAAAATTTCCTATTTAATAACTCGGGAATGGCGGGGCAAGTGCTTACGGCCTCATATTTGCTGTGTAATGTGGCGTTGTTTTAAAGGGATAACGATATGTTTTGGATCAAATTACTGCGTAGCTTCTTCAAGGCCTTACGGGCGAGTGAACATCCTAACCAGATTGCCGGCGGGTTTGCGCTGGGTTTTGCGGTAGGCCTGATGCCGGGTTGGCCGCTGCAGGTATGGCTGGTCGTCATGCTCATATTATTGCTCAACGTCAATATCGGTTTGGCATTCGCCGGTGCAGGTATCGCGGCGGCCTTCGGCTGGCTGCTCGACCCGGCCATCGAACCGCTAGGGCGCTGGCTGCTGACCGGTGTCGACGGGCTACGCCCAATATGGACGGCGATGTATAACAGCCCCGTATGGTTGTTAACGCGCTTCAACAACACCACGATGATGGGCACACTGGCCGCCGCGTTGGTGCTGGTGCCACTGGTATTCTTTGCGCTGCGTGCGTTGACCAAGCGTTATCAAGCATGGTTGCGCGACGCCTCGGAGAATTGGCGGATCATGAAGATCATACGCGCAAGTCGTGTCTTTGGCTTTTTTGATCGGTTGATGGGGTAGATTATGCGTATCTTTCGAACTTCGTTTCTCATCGTCATCGCGGTCTTTGGCATCCTGGGCGGATTAACCTATTGGGTATTCAGCAGTGGCATCGTCGAACGCGCGATAGAACGCAAGATGACCACGGCGTTTGACGCCAAGGTCGATATCGACGCATTATCCTTCAATATTTTCAACATGGGCGCGGGTTATGACCGCCTGCGCATCGGCGACAAAGATCAACCGATGCGCAATTTGGTGGAAACCGGCAGTGCGCGTTTTCGTATGGAACTCTCGCCTTTGTTGATGGGCAAGGTGGTCATCGACGATCTCAGTGTAGAACAAATTGGCGTGCATACACCGCGCAAAGACAGCGCCGCCATCCACACCGCGCCGCCCGCCACGCCGCCAAATACAGCAAATACACCACCACCGGCAGCTAAATCCGATGCGGCACCCGCGCCTACTGCGCCTCCTACCGCTGCGCCCGCCACGGCCTGGGACAAACTCGCTGCAAAGACACCTAAGATTGACTTACAGGCATTGGAACAACGGGTGGACGTTACCGGCTTGGTCAAGCAGGGCGGATTAGGCACGACGCGCTACATCAGTGAAATCAAAGATTCGCGCACCCAGATGTTCAAGGACTGGGACGAGCGCATCAACAATTCAAAACTTGACAAAGATTTTGCGGCACTGCTAGCGGATATCAATCGCATCGATCTCGGCGGGATAAAAGACCCTAAGAGCGCAAAAAGCGCGTTGGACACATTAAAATCCGCGAGGGAAAAACATGACAAATTAAAATCGACATTTAACGGTATGAATTTCGAGGCCCAACGCGATCTCGCCACGTTGAAAGACACCTGGCAAGGCCTTAACCAACGGACCGAAGACGACATCACCGCGCTAAAACGCCTTGCCAAGCTCGGGAGCATAGACACCCGTGATGCCGCGCAAATGGTCTTTGGGCCCGCAATCCTACAGCAGTTCTCGGAGGTTAATGGTTATTTAGCACGCGCCAAACGCATCGTCGCAGGAAAACCTGCGGAAAAAGCGCCGCCGCGTCGCGCGGGGGTCAATATCCAATTTCCGTTGGAGCGGCCACGACCGCCTGATTTTTTGATTCGACGCATCGGCATCAACGGCACCTTAGCGGATCAAAAAACCAAACTTTCCGGCGAGGTGATAGGTATCACCACAGAGCCCGATGCATACGGACAACCCACGACCTTGCAATTGCGCACCGCGACGGCGGATCAAGGGACGTGGAAGATCACCGGACTCTTCGATCATCGCAAATCACAGGATCTGGACCGCCTCGCATTTAAAGGCGACAACATAGACCTGGGGCGTGTGTCTTTACACAATGAGGCCAATAATCCTATGCCGAAGGCGTTTCATCCGCAGGCCTCCGATATCACCCTTGCGCTGCAAACCGACCAAAATATATTGAAGGGCGAATTTTCACTGGTCGCACCCAAGGTAGACTTTGAATTTGATACCGCGCCCACCAATGCCACCGGCAGCGTCGTGCGCAAGGTGTTTGCCGATATCCGTGATGTGCACATCGACGGTCAGATCGGCGGCACGTGGAGCAACCCGACGTTAAATTTAAAATCCAATATCGACAACATCCTCAGCCAACGCTTGGGTCAAATCATACAAGAAAAGACCGCCGCGGTTGAAAGGCAGATTCGCCAAGAGGTGGATGCCTTGGTACAAAAAGAAAAGGCAAACGTCGATATTTTCATAAAAGAGAAGCAGACCGCGCTGGAATCCCGTATCAAAACCTTGGCAAGTTCCAATACTGAGGTCGCCAAGGCGGTTGAAAAATATCAGAAAGACATCGAAAAAAAGGCCGGTAGCGGCGCGAAAGAAGTGGGCAAACAACTTGAGAACAAGGCTAAAGACAAATTGAAGTCTCTGAAATTTTAAACCGCAATGCGACGACAACAGGTGTTGTCGTCGCTTGATTTTGAATTATTCCCCCATCTTGCGCGTTGTCCATAACATGGACGCTCGATGGCGCACCACCGGCCCATATTCAAACATCAGTAAGCCCCCCATGATCAACGCCATACCTATCCACACTAATGTTTCCAGGCGTTCACCATTAAATGAGTGGCCTAAGAGTAGGGCGACCACCGGCGTAATCAAGGTCACCAACGACATACGCGTCGCAGTCACACGTTTTAATGCATAGAAATACAACACAAACGCGACCACCGAACCAATGACGCCCAAATAGAGTATCGCCCACCACGCGCGCGCAGGGACATTTTGCGGGACCTGTCCGTCCACAAGCCACCAACTAATGGCATACAAAGGCAGCGCGACGAGCAAGGTACCGGTCGTCGTCGCGATCGCCGGGATATCACGCGTCAGGTGCTTTAGCACCACACCATTCAACGAATGGATCAACACCGAAACCAAAACCATCACCGACCCTAGCACCGCCAACGACGTAAGATTAGACACGCCGAAAATCATCCAAAGACCACACAACGCGAATACGATACCTAAGGTTTTTAGCGGTGTCAGTTCACGCTCGCGTAACCATAGCGCCGCGAAAACGCCGGTGAACAACGGGCTAAGACCGTATAACATAGAGGTTAAACCTGACGGTATAAAGCGGCTGCCCCAGTAAACGCAAACCATGGCTAGAAATCCACTACTCCCGCCAAAGGCATAGGTGCGCAACGCGGCACGATGCATCGGCAACCGTTGGCGCATTGCCGCCAACCATACCACACACAGCGCACATGCAATTGCCGCGCGAATCAGCACTGAAAATAAGGGGCCTGCGCCTTCCGCGCTCCATTTAACGGTCAACGGGGTGGTTGACCAGATTAGCAACACCCCAAAATACGCCAACGGCACCGACATTTTTATTTACTCCAAGCGCATAAATTTCCGGCAAAAAAAAAGCCGCAAACGGTTGTACGTTGCGGCCTTGATGTGTTGACTGTAGAACCTAACTAACTACAATGACAACCTCCACCCGGCACGCAACAACACAGAGCTCGCCACCCAAACGGGCGGGGAGTTTGCTGCACAATTCGAGTTGAGAAAGTTGCCATGTATTAACTTTGTCAGGTGTACACGCCAATGTCAAGACGGATTACACCTGAAATAAAAAAATAAACCGATTTTCAAAATATTTAGAAAAATTATCGCGTCACCGTGATCGACTTGGTTGTCGACACATTCCCCGCCTTATCTCGCGCCACCACCGAAAATGTATTGGAACCGGATACCAATCCCGTCACTGTCACGCTCCATTTGCTTCCCCCAACGTAGGTTTTAGTAAATTTTGTTCCGGATTGCGAGGTGTTAGTCTTTGTCAATGTCACGATATCGGGATTCAATTCTGTCACTGTCCCGGTGACGCTGTACGATGACGAACCGTTGGAATTGAAGCTACTCGACATCGACAACGTAGGTAGCACGGTGTCGCGCACTACCGAGAATTTGGTTTGGCTGGCTTTGTTTCCCGCCAAGTCCACCGCATCCACGGTGATGACGTTTGTGCCTTCCGACAACACCAACGACGTCCCCGACCAATTGGCAGTGAGACCATTCGCGACACTCGTTGCCTGCGCCACGGTGTTCAATCCCACGCTTATCGTAGGCGCGGAAAGCGCGTCCGTCGCGCTGGCGGCAAAGCTCTGGCTGGTTGCATTCGTATATAGCGGCAAACTTGCTGGCGTGGTGCTGATAATGGGCGCCTGTCTATCTCTGTTTACTACTATAGAGCGCGCCGTGGTGTTACCCAGGCCATCACTCGCCGTCACCT
>JAOUGF010000182.1 GCA_029857925.1 Gammaproteobacteria bacterium | reverse complement strand
CACCTCACGCACGACCGCCTGCATCGGTGTTTCGCCACGTTCCAAATAGCCGGTTATAACGGAAAACACGCCACGCGGCCACTCACGATTGCTCGCGAGCAATATCTTCGAATCTATTTCCACCATTCCCGCGACGACAGGTACAGGATTATCCCAAAACACAAAACCACACGTCGCCTCCGCACACACTCGACGATAGGCGCCATCAAGGGTGCGAAAAACCAACGGTCGCGCGCATTGCGGGCAATAATTCATCATACCTTCTCCGCAGGACAAGCCTTTTGCAACTGTAAAACGTTTGCGATACAGTAGCAAACAACGAATTGGTTCGCTATCTATGAGGACACACAGTGAAGCGCCGTGCTTTTTTACGCAATTTAGGGACACTCGGTTTGGTTGGCAGCATCGCCGGCTGTAAATATTGGCCTGAACAAGGGTTGAGGAATCCCTGTTTAAATACGCTCCCTGATAGCGTGGCCCGCCACCCGCTGGTGCTTTCGTTATGGGAGGGACTAGATCCTACGCAAGTTTGGGACAGTCATACCCACTTGGTAGGCGGGGGTGATCCACTCACCGGTGCGTGGTACAGTCCTAACTTGGACAGCGTATGGCACCCATTTTTACGTATGCAGAAGGCCTTCTATACCAACGCGGGGTGTATGCGGGGTGAAACGCACGCCTGGGATCAAAGCTATGTCGCACGGTTGAGCCATTTATTAGAATTGATGCCGCCAGGCTTTAAAACTATGCTTTTTGCATTTGACTGGTATCATAACGAACACGGGGATATTGACAAAAACCGCTCAATGTTTTTTATACCGAATGTCTACGCTGCAAATGTCGCGCGGTCTAATCGCGAACGCTATGAATGGGTGGCGTCTATACATCCGTATCGCCGCGATAGCGTAGACGCATTAAAAAGCGCCATACGCGACGGTGCGCGCGCCATTAAGTGGTTACCTTCCGCGCAGGGCATAGATCCGATGTCCGCGCGCTGTGATGATTTTTATACCGCAATGGCGGATAGCAAACTTCCGTTGATTTGTCACGCAGGGCTGGAAATCGCGGTACAAGGCGGCCATCAGGAATTCGGCAATCCACTACGTCTGCGACGTGCGATGGATCATGGTGTGCGCGTTGTTGTTGCACATTGCGCATCTGACGGCAACGACATAGACATAGACCAAGGCCCGGACGGGCCCAGCGTACGCAGCTATGAGTTGTTCGCGCGCATGATGGATGAGCAACGCTACGCGAATCTGCTTTATGGCGATATTTCCGCGCTTACGCAACTTAATCGAAATTGGGCGCTAAAGGACGTGTTGAAACGTGTGGATTGGCATCCACGACTATTAAACGGTTCCGACTACCCTTTGCCCGGTATCATGCCTTTGTTTTCAGCCACGGATATCGCCAATATGGGCTTGATAGATATCGCTGCGGTACCTTTATTACAGCAGATTAGACCACACAATTCACTGTTGTTCGATTTCATGCTAAAAAGGTTGCTGCGATTTGAAAAGCAAGGCTTTGCAAATTCAGTGTTTGAGACACGTAAATTTTTTCAGCCGTCATCCGGGTCGGCCGATACATTGATACGAAAATCCTAAGGAACCCTCAATAAATTCTCAGTTGTCTCGTTGGCAACGCGGAAATTAGCAAAAATTACAGGGCCGTGTAGCGGTAGACTGCGTGCAAACTGCGCAGTTTTGCCACTTTGCGTGTTGCCATCATCGTCTTGATCGAATTTTTTGTGGCGCACTTTGGATCATCTTTAAATCGCACGCGCGACACGTTCTACCTCATGTCTAGAGGAAAGCGGATTGGGAACAAGCAAATCTTGGCAAGCGTTGGACGTATCACTTACAATACTTCCCTGATCGAACGTGATTACGCGGTCCGCGCTAGCGATAGTCTCCGCGCGATGCGCGACAATAATCCGCGTTAACCTTAATGCGCTCACCGCTTCATTCACACTTTTTTCTCTTTTCACATCCAAATGGCTGGTCGCTTCGTCCAAGAACAATATTTTAGGGCGTCGATAAAGCGCGCGCGCCAACAGCAATCGTTGTTTTTGTCCTCCGGACAACATAGTACCCATGTCACCTATCAACGTATTGTATTGCATCGCCATGGACGTAATATCTTCATGAATCGCCGCCAATTTAGCGCAGGCGGAGATACGTTCAAAATCCGGATAAGGGTCGAAAAACGCAATATTTTCGGCGACCGAACCTGCGAATAATTGATCATCCTGCATCACGCTGGCAACTTCATTGCGATAGCGGGTGATACCAAACCTGGTTAGCGGTACGCCGTCCACCAGTACCGCACCGGCCGTTGGCTGGAGCAAGCCTAACATCAGTTTAATTAGCGTGCTTTTGCCGCAACCGGAAGGCCCTACAATGGCAACGCACTCACCCGCTTTGATATTAAAACTGACATCACGCAACACTGGGGGCTCGATTTCTGAATGGCGAAAGCTTAGCGACTTTACTTCAACATCACCCACCATCGGTGCATCCAACATCACGGAGTGCTCACCTTGTTCCTCGATAGCGGTGAGCGTGATGTCGCCCACCCGTTCAGTATGTAAACCTAACATCCGTAATTCCAGACCTTTCTCGACTAGTGCCGCGATGCGCTGCACAAATTGCGTTTTATAGGAGACAAAAGCAAACAACATTCCCACCGAAAAGGCGCTTCCTTGCGCCACGTCTAACACTAACAAGGCGCCCAGCCAGATCGTTACGGCGTTCTCTACGCCAAACAACAAGCCGTTGAGCGCCTGGTAAAGAATATTGAGACGTTGTATGCGCAGGTTCGCGTTAAATTGGTCAATCGTTAAATTCTGCCAAGCGGCGGTGCGGGGGGCCTCGTGCGCAAATAACTTAATACTTTGCATGCCGCGCACCGTTTCCAAAAAATGACTTTGTTGCTTTGCGCCTCGAACTATATATTCCTCGGTCGCAAGGCGCAGAGGTCTATACAATGCAAATCGCAATACACTGTAGGCCGTTGCTGCGATAATCGCCACGAATGCCAGCTTTATGCTGTAGAACAACATCATACCCAAGGTCACGATAGTCATAACACCATCAATTAACGCCTCTAAAAAACCTGTAGTCAGCGTGCGCTGAACGACATTCAGCGAATCAAATCTGGATACTACATCGCCTATGTGGCGTTTATTGAACCAGGCCATCGGAAGCCGTATTAAATGTCGAAAAAGATTGCCCATCAGTTGCAAATTCAAGGACGTACCTAAAATCATCAATATCCAAGCGCGCAACGCAGTGACTGCCGCCTGGATAACGGCCAGCAATAAAAATCCAATGCCCAGCACTACCACCAGGTCGCGGTCTTGCGCAACCAAGGCTTGATCGACCACCCATTGCATATAAAAAGGCGCAACAATCGCGAACACCTGCAATACAATCGCGAGCAAGATAATTTGAGTCGCGGCACCGCTTAATCCACGCAAATGACCGATCAATTGCGTCACCCTTACTTTGCGCGTTTCCTTGAGAGGCTGAAATTCATGGGTGGGTGTGAGTTCAAGCGCCACCCCTGTAAAATGCTTGGAAAACTCCTTCATAGTGAGTTCACGTAGCCCGGTCGCCGGGTCATGCACGACTACGCGATCACTTTTGATGCTTGTGAGCACAACAAAATGATTGAAGTCCCAGTGCAATATGCAAGGGCGCTTTAATTCGGGCAGGTGTTCCAGGTCTAAACGCAATGGACGCGCGGCCAGTTTCAGTTGACCGGCCAATCGGATCAAGTCGCTCAGTGTGCTACCACGCAAAGAAACCGCATAACGACCGCGTAAGGTCGCCAAATCCAAGTGGTGACCGTAAAATGTAGACACCATCGCCAAACATGCAAGACCACATTCAGCGGCCTCCGTTTGCAGAATTACCGGTATGCGTTTAAAAAAAGAGAAATGTAGCATCGCGATCCCCCGCCCCTATACTCGTCCGGTGACGGAAAGTAATGGGTCAAAAATCCATTCCAATAAACGCCGACGATCAATGTGAATATCGGCATCGACCAGCATACCCGCCTGCAACGACATGGACTGCCCGTAGGCCTGAACTTGCTGGCTGGGTAAACGCACAGTGACGCGATATACAGGTTCTTGTACAGACAGAGGTACATTCGCTTCATTCGGCAGTAACACGGAACGTCCGATTTCCGTTACCTCGCCTATATGATGGCCAAAACGTTGATATGGAAATGCCTGAAATCGCAACCCAACTTGTTGTTGGGCTTTCAAAAATCCGGCGGCGCGTGTAGGCACGAGTAATTGTGCCTCTAAGGAGGCGCCGGCAGGCAAAATAGACATCAAGGATACTCCGGGCGCTACCGCTTGACCGACTTCGGTAAGTATCGTGGTCACCACGCCATCTGCAGGCGCTATTAGCAATACATTTCTGCGTGTGTCCAACTCCGTCAATTGTTGTTCTATTTCAGAGATCTGGCGGGAGATTAGCGACGCATTATTGCTACGTCGCAGCGACGAGGCGGCAAGGTCGATCTGCGCGGCGTTCAACTCGCGTGTCAATGCGGTTATCGACCGTTGCAATTGCGCAAGGCTGTTTCGTTGGTCGATCATCTCGTCGCGCCTCTGCTGTACTGTACTTTCTGATACGTAACGGTCTTGAAAAAGTCTTTCATTTCTGGCTAACGTCTGTTCAGCGCTGTTTACACGTGTAGTTTGTAACGCCAGTTGGACTTCCGCTTGCGCTATTTCGGCCCTCACGCTCGCGATGCGCTGCGCAATACCCTCGGCGGTAAGCAGATCTATCTCCGATTGCTTTTTCAGTTCACGGCGTAAACTTTCTCTACGGTCCCGCATGTCCGCTAACATACTTGCCTGAACATCTCGGGTGGCACTGGTTGAACGTTCACTGGAGATGGTAACGAGTATATCGCCGCGTCTTACGGTCTGCCCCTCTACGACGCGTTTGCTCAGCACAGTTCCTTGTTGCGGTGTATATATTTTTATCAGGCCGCGCGTTGGGGCAAGAAAACCTACAACATGTTCCTTGCGTGTATAATGCCCAAAGGTGATAAAAATAATGAGTACACAGGCAAATGCGACCGCGCACCCCACAAAGATTTTTAATGTCGGGCGCCGCGATTGCAATACGTCACCCTGCAATCTGTCTTGTTGGTGTGCCAGCGCTTCCGCGCGATACAGAGGTTTGTTCATAATGGCTTCCCTTTGTGTACATACCTTTCGTGGTGTGTCGCTACGCTTGACCCGGCAAGTAATTCGTCTACAAAAAACCCCTCCCCCTCTCGCGGGGATGGTTTAGGGAGGGGGAGGGACAACGCTATGGTTCGATGTCGGTATTAATAATGGCGGTGGCCGCCGGATGCAGTGATAGACGGCCACCGCTGAGACTTTTTCAACGAAAATTATTGTTCCAGCATGCGA
>JAOUGF010000181.1 GCA_029857925.1 Gammaproteobacteria bacterium | reverse complement strand
TTTAAAAGAATGGATGCGTGTATTGACACACAACGACGTGCCGGATGTTGTGGCGAAAAGTCTCCGCGATAAACGACTTCATGCCCCACTCGCGGACTGTCATGTCGGCGAGATGTGGGCGGCGACACCATTGGACAACGTTTACGCGCACACGCAAGCGAAATTGCGCACGCGTACAGCCACTGAAATGGCGGGTCAAACGCGAGCGTTGCAAACCGTGTTGTTGGCGTGTCGACGGAATGCGGACACGGTGTTTGGATAAATTTTTTGTTAGGCAAAAGGAGGTGTTAGAAGTGTAAGACAAGATCGTGACATGGCCGTTGCGTGCGCATGTCGCGCCAAGTAAGGGGTTGTCGCTGGTTAAGGGGTCAAAAAAAGCGCCTGGCCAGCGATTTTTATATAAGTAAGGAAGGTACATAGCAGAGGGTTGAAATTATGCGATTGAAACATCGAGGCAAGTGGCCGCCATCAAGGTGGTGGAAGCCGTTAGCGATGTGCATGCTGGGGTTATGGTTGACGGGTTGTGGCAACGGTGGAGAAAAAGACGGGAGCGCGGCACTCGCAGATGACGCGACCCTCGCGCGTGCCGGTGCGATACATCGTGCGGCCACGGGTTCGGCGATAGTGTTGACGCCGCGCACGGAACCGCAAGGTCAACGCTATAGTTGGAATATCCTGGCACGACCTAAGAGCAGTCGTACGGAGTTGACAGATAAATCGGCATCAAATCCACGTATTGTCCCCGATAAACCGGGTACGTATGTGGTCGAATTGGTAGAGTCCAAAGACGGCAAACGCGGGCGACGCCAGTTAGTTTCAGTGGAAGTGGAAAACCATGTCGACGAATCTCATGAGTTCGATCACGATCACGCGACCACGGAGTGTATTGAGTGTCACAACGAAGTCAATGCCCTCGGCAAACCCGTCAATCATATCTTGAGTACAGAGCAATGCGCGGCATGCCATAGCAGCGATCATTGGAGGCCCGTGGTCACTGTCGCCCATGAAGCGGTGCTGGGTAAGTGCGATGGATGTCATAACGGTGTTGCTGCGGTAGGTAAGAGTGCGCTGCATCTGCCGACCACGTTAGATTGCAATAATTGCCATGTGACTGACGCGTGGACACCCGCCGTGTCGGTGCCTGTACCGCCTGCACCCTGTCCGGTGAACATGGGCGGCGGCATGGCTGGTGGAGGTGGTATGGGCGTAAACCCGGCGTGCGTCGTCTCAGGACCGGTTTGTCCAACGCCTGGGGGCGCTACGACGGGTGCATGTGGTGTACTGTATGATCACAGCAAGGCCACCGGAACGTGCGTTAGCTGCCACAACAACACGGTTGCGAAAGGTAAGTCCGCCACACATATCATGACGACCGATCGATGCGACGCCTGTCACTCCGTTATTGCTTGGGTAGCGACGCGTGTCGATCATGTGCAAACACTCGGAAGCTGCGAAACTTGCCACACTGCGCCTGCAAATCACACGGCGGTAGGTGTGACTGCGCAATGTGGAACTTGTCACGCCACCGCAACTTGGTTTAGTCCACTCGCGGCATTGCCTGACGTTGCGCCTGGCACTGGCGGATTCATCCATCCAAGCGTCGCACAGGAATGTATGTTGTGCCACAACGGGGTTGATCATCGGGGTAAAGGTGTGGCGCATATCGCAACCACTAACAGTTGCGGCGCCTGTCATACGACCATGGTGTGGTTGCCAGCGGCTAAGGTAGATCATAGGCAGGTGATAGGGCGTTGTTTTGATTGTCACAATAGCGTGATCGCGAGTGGAATGTCTGCGACGCACATACTGGTGGTACCGGTTTGTGAAAACTGCCACTCCACGGTCGCGTGGGCACCTGTGGTATCGCTTGATCACAGTGTGTTACTGGCACTGGGCACGTGCGGTTCTTGTCACAACGGGTTGGTTGCACGCGGAACGCCGATGACTCATGTTGCAACCATGGAGGAATGCAATAGGTGTCATAGTGTTAACGCATGGTTACCGACAATTGCGCTCGTACCGGTTCCAGTAGCAGCACCAATAGCGCCGGTACCAACACTGCCAGCACCAACGGCGCCGACACCGGCACCCACTGCGCCCATGCCATCTACAATGGCATTGCAACGCATTTGATACGGATGATAGTGGTTAAGTGTAACGAATAAATTGACGGAATTAAAATTACAAAAAAAATTTGCAGAGTATTGGCCCCGCAAATTTTGGGGGCCTTTTTATTGCGGAGTGTCGGTAAAACATGGCGGATAGTCTGAAGACAGTGGTTCTCTTAGTCACAATAAACAGCAAGGCTTCAAGCAAAAGAGCCGTCAATAGTGTTTTGAGTGGCAACGATTTTATTTGAGTACATAATTTCGGACGTAAGCGGCATAGGTAGATTTTTTAAGGCAGGAAATCAGGAGGGAAGGGCATGCGAGGCGTACATCAATTCGCGAACAGACTGGCGGTCGTGTTTTTTATCTGCGTGTGGTGGATCGCAGGTTGCGGTAGCGGCGGGGGCACAAGCACCGCAGACACGGAAATATCAGCACAACCTCCGGTGCTCGCCGGGAATATTTATCGCGTAGCCGTCGGCCAGCCGTTGGTGTTCGCGCCGCACGCCGCGTCCAGCGGAGCGGGGATGCATTGGACTATGGAATCTCGTCCCGCGCAAAGCCGCGCGACGTTGCAGGCGGAGACGACCGCGAATCCGCAGTTTACTCCGGATATACCTGGGACTTATGTGCTGCAAATGACACAGCTTGCTGTGGATAAAACTAAATCACGGGTATTGACGTCTATCGAAGCGGTGGACGATGTCCACGCTGCGCCTAAATTTAATCACAATCGTCTTAAATCCACGTGCATTGAATGTCATGACGGCGCCAATGTGCCGGGTAAACCCACCACCCATATGTTAAGTTCGAACGAGTGTGTGATGTGTCATAGCAGCGAGCATTGGACGCCGGTGTTAAAGGTGGCGCACGACGGCGTGATTGGTTTGTGTGACGCTTGTCACAACGGTACGGTAGCGAGCGGCAAGTCGCCGACACATCGTGCGACTGTGCAACAGTGCAATGCGTGCCATATGTCCGGTGCCTGGCGACCGGCGGTGGCCATACCGACGGCAGGCAATCCGACGCCGGGTACGTTTGATCATGCGACCGTTACCCAAACGTGTATAGCATGTCACAACAACGTTGTGGCGCGGGGTCTTGCGCCGATGCATATTCAGACCACGCAAAATTGCCAGGCCTGTCATTCCACGCAAAATTGGCGGGTGACGGGTAAGCCCGATCATCGTGAAATCTTGAGCAACTGTGAGCGTTGCCATGCGCCGTCGTCGAATCATCTTGCGGTTGGGGTGAACGCTGGGTGCGAACGTTGTCACGTCGCGGTAGGCGTTTGGACTACCCTATTACCTGGCGCGCAATTACCGACGGCGCCTGTGAGCGCCTCGCATCCCGTCACGACCGAACCCTGCGCAAGCTGCCACAATGGTGTGGTTGCGCGCGGCCAGGGCCCGGCGCACGTTGCAACTTCGCAGATGTGCGCTGCGTGTCATAGTGTGAACGCTTGGTTACCGATACGCCTAATGGATCATCGAGAGGTTCTTGAAGGATGCGCTGCCTGTCATACGTTTCCCGCGGCACACCTTCCCGCTGCCGCGAATTGTGACGCATGTCATTCACCGTTGCTGCCCTGGTTGGCGGGTGTGAAAATGAATCATGGCTACGTGCTTACCGATTGCGCGGATTGTCACAATGGAATATCGGCGCGAGGCGTGTCGGTGAACCACGTGCCGTTTACCGGAAAATGCGGTAGTTGCCATACCGATACGCAGCAATGGGTTATTCCAAGTCTCAAGCCGGACCACCTACAATTGAGCGAGACTTGTAGTGCGTGTCACAACGGTGTACGTGCGTCTGGGAAAAATCCATCGCATATTATGGCAAGCGATGCGTGCGCGAGTTGTCATGGCACAGTCGTGTGGCGCCCTGTGATAAGGGTTGATCACGCCCAAGTGTTAGGGCGTTGCGATTATTGTCACAACGCTGTGGTGGCTAGCGGGAAATCTCTCGCGCATATTGCAACGACATCGGAATGCGGCGCGTGCCACTCGACCTCGAGTTGGAGCGCAATTCTGCACGTGGATCATCTTCAGGTTATCGGACGTTGTGAAAGTTGTCACAACGGTGTAATCACGATAGGGAAACCCGTAGGCCATAAAAAAACCAGGAGTACCTGTAGCAAGTGTCACGGCACGTTGAGTTGGAAGCCGTTACGGGATTAGCCATGTAATAATGAAAGTTTCGTTGAGAGTTATGCCCCGGCTTGTCCGGGGCAATTTTTAATACGGGGTCATAATACGGGGTGTGGCCTTACAATTTACATCGAACGCCACAGCTTCTTTAAATCTAAATGTAAAATGTAAGGCCTGAACATCCCGCTTTTTTTATATCCCATTATTTACCCATAACGTGAAATTGAGAGACGCCGATAGGCTTCCCTTTCGAATGATAGGTAATACGTTACCGCCACGTCGGAGCTTCTTCTGTGGCGTTAAAACCCTGAGCGATGAGATGGGACAATAAGATATTATCGCTAACCAAACACATTCCCTCATGATAAATGGTGCAAGCGTACCAGTCTTTTTCATCTTTACGGTAAATGGCTAGGCTATCGCAACATCGGAAAATTTCAGAGCCTCCTTGAACAAGTCTTTCCGCCAAACTGGACGTGAATTGTGTTGGCATGGTGTTAGATACTTTTTCTGAATCATCCTCATAAGTGGTTACAGGCAATAGTCCATCGGAATCGCTTGTAACCTCAAGGCCGACAAATGATGTTAGGTTTAAGCCAGGATAAAGCCATGCGACAAGGTCTGTTGCGCCAGACAATTGCGATACTAGCTGAAGTAAAGCCAGTTGCCGTTCAAAATTTTTTTCAGTGATGTAGATCATCTATATGTATTTAGCTTGCCTGAGGAAATACCAAGTTCCAACAAGTCGAATGCGTCAAATTCAATGAAAATCCACGACTCATTCTGTTGCGCATCCTTGAATCCGCCTTCACGAGACAATCTTCCATTCATTGTTCCCTCAATTCGCTATGGTTCTTCCACTTCTCTATTTTATGCACTAAATAATATCATTGCCAATGCTTCTGCACCTTCTTTTTTTGCGTAGTCTGGATAAATCGAGTCTGACCCTGAGGTCTCCGCAACACCGCTGACGATCGCGTCACCCAATACGCCTACGACAACGACAATCGCCTGGTGTACCAACGCGATGCGATGAACGCGTTGACGGCTTATATTTATGACAAAAACAACAACGTGGTAAAGACCACGCGCTACGCCACGTTCGTCCCGTCCGCCACCGCGAACACGCGCTCGTCCTATAGCGACCTCGTCGATTCCACCAAGACCGGCAACATCGTCAACACAGTGGAAG
>JAOUGF010000180.1 GCA_029857925.1 Gammaproteobacteria bacterium | reverse complement strand
TTATTCACAAACGGCGGATACCGGTCATATCACCGCGAGCCTTATTAAGAGCGGGTTTCCGGATGCGGCGGCGCAGCATTTCGGCACGTCAAAAGACGTGATGATACGTCTGGCGCCGCGCCAAGGGCTTAATAGCGCGGCGATCAGCGAACAGGTGATGGCCGTGTTGCGCGCGGATAATGCCGAGGTGCAATTACGCCGTGTCGAATTCGTCGGACCGCAAGTGGGTGAAGAACTGTTAGCGGCGGGCGCGCTGGCCTTGTTGTTCACGATGGTCGGTATCCTGATCTATTTGTGGATACGCTTCGAAATACGCTTTGCGGTGGGTGCGGTGTTTGCAACCCTGCACGACCCTTTCCTGATCTTGGGCACATTCTCCATCTTTCAGTTTGAATTTAACCTGACAGTGGTCGCCGCATTGTTGGCGATCATCGGTTACTCGCTGAATGACACCGTGGTGATTTTTGACCGTATCCGTGAAAACTTTCGCAAGATGCGCAAGGCGACACCGGAAGAGGTCGTAAACTCCGCCACCAATCAAACGCTTTCGCGCACGATCATGACCTCGGCGGTGACGATGGTCGCAGTGGTCGCGTTATTTATCTTTGGCGGCGAGCTGTTGTTCGGATTTTCGTTGGCATTGATCGTCGGTATTGTGGTCGGTACGTACTCCTCTATCTATATCGCGGCCGCGACGGCCTTGGCGTTAGGGGTCAGTAAGGCGGACTTGATGCCGGTAGAGAAAGAAGGCGCAGAGCAAGATTCCCGCCCGTAATCATCGCGGCGTAGGGGGATAACTGACGGGGTTCCAAGGACGTGGTGAGGTTTGACATTTTCTTGAATGCAGTCCGCACGCAGCGTTATTTGCGCACCGCGTTAGGGTGTGTCGTGATTTTATCGGGGTTCGCACAAACCGTATACGCGGCGGCTGCTACAACCCCGACGGCGGTGGACGCGGCGGATAGTCTGCACTGTCGTTGTGCGATGAACGGGCTGAAAGGCGGCGTAAACGAGCTGTTGGGTTGTTTTTATGACCCGCGTTGTCGCGAAGACAAATCACAAATTTCCGTCGCGTTGCGTTCGCATGGGTATGGCTTGGGTGAGGCGATGCGCGGTTATGCCATCTTGCTCGCCAGCCCCGAGGTCGGCGCGGATGAAAAAGAGGAATACCGGCTGGCCTGGCAGCAATCGCGCGCGTCGCTAAAGGCGCTCAAAAAGGCCATTCCGTTCCGCGGCTATGACGAAGCGGTGGACCCCTTGGTTGTCGATTTTGACGATTATGAGGCCAATTTTCACCGCTATTACTATCGGTTCAGTATCGGGTTTGAATACGTCAGTATCAACACCTTATTTCAAACCGGCGTGCCGCGCATCGGTTTCTTGGTCTATCGGCGCTTCAGCGAAGTACCAGAGATGCGTGAAGGGTTTGGATATTACGGCGTCCATTTTTCAGGTGGGTTGTTAATGACCAGTTCCGCCGAGACGCAGGTCAATAATCAAGGGACGAAGGGCAAGGTCGAGAATACGCTGGAATTGACGGCCGAGGCGTTTGTGCCGGTGTTGCATTCGCTGATCGCATTAGACCGTTCTTCGACGGACTATTCTGGTTTCATCGCCGCCTACGCCGCCAAAAAAACCGACACCGATTTGCAAATCAGCAGTCGTGGCTATTTCGGCATACGCAATATTTTAAATCCCGAAACCTATTTCGATGTGTTGGTGGGGCGCACCGTCAGCGTTAGCAAGCAGCGCCTGGAAATACGCGGCCAATTGCCGGTGTATAAATTTATTCATGGTTCGCGCATTTATTTGGGCGGTATCATGAACACCCGCGTGCCTTGGGCGGGCCCGGAAGACAGCCGTGATGTGCTGCGTTTTTATCTGACCTGGAACGTAGAACTCGACCGCATCCTAGGTATCTTCAGCACCGCGATGTAAGCGGGTAATACGATTTGCCACGATAAACGGGTGTTTTGCCACGCGATATTCGGCAGATGGTTTAGAAAATCGGCGCGAAATCCGTTATAATTGCACCCTTTCCGATATCGCCCCCGGCCTGTGTGTGGGGTGCTGACCACCACGAGGTATAACATCATGTTTTCGCGCGAAATGTCCATCGCAGGGTTCGACGATGAGGTATGGACGGCCATACAAAAAGAAGAGCGTCGTCAGGAAGACCATATCGAATTGATCGCCTCCGAGAACTATGCCAGTCCACGCGTGATGCAGGCGCAGGGCTCGCAGTTGACGAACAAATACGCCGAGGGGTACCCCGGAAAACGCTATTACGGCGGCTGCGAATATGTAGACCAGGTCGAGGTGTTGGCGATAGAGCGTGTGAAACAGTTGTTCGGCGCGGACTACGCGAACGTCCAACCGCATTCGGGTTCACAGGCCAATGCTGCGGTCTATATGGCCTTAGTGAATCCCGGCGACACCGTGCTGGGCATGAGTTTGGCGCACGGCGGCCACTTGACGCACGGCGCCAAGGTCAATTTTTCTGGCAAAATTTACAACGCCGTGCAGTACGGCATCACCGACGATACCGGTGAGGTCGATTACAAACAGGTCGAGGCGTTGGCGCGTGAACACAAGCCTAAGATGATCGTCGCGGGCTTTTCGGCCTATTCGCGGGTAATGGATTGGGCGCGTTTTCGTGCCATTGCCGATAGTGTGGGTGCCTTTTTAATGGTCGATATGGCGCATGTTGCAGGCCTCATCGCCGCAGGTGTTTATCCGAATCCCGTGCCGCACGCCCATGTCGTGACCTCGACCACGCACAAAACGCTGCGTGGGCCGCGCGGTGGCTTTATCATCGCAAAGGCCAACCCCGACATCGAGAAAAAACTCAATTCTATCGTGTTTCCCGGTATCCAAGGCGGCCCGTTGATGCACGTGATCGCCGCCAAGGCCGTCGCGTTTAAAGAAGCGCTGCAACCGGATTTTAAAGATTATCAGCGTCAAGTCGTCAAAAACGCGCGCGCAATGGTCGCGCGGTTGATGGAATACGGTTTCAAAATCGTCTCGGGCGGCACAGATAATCATTTGTTCTTGTTGGATCTGCGTGACAAGACGATCACCGGTAAGGACGCCGAGGCGATCCTGGGTCGCGCAAATCTCACCGTGAACAAAAACGCCGTGCCCAACGACCCGCAATCGCCGTTTGTGACCAGCGGTCTGCGCATAGGCACGCCCGCAGCAACCACACGCGGATTTAAAGAGGCGGAAATGCGGCAAATTGCCGATTGGATATGCCGTCTGCTGGAAGAGCCCGGTAACGACAGTGCAATCAATACGATAAAAGAGGAAGTGTTGGCCTTGTGCAAACGCTTTCCGGTGTATCGTTAATAGTGGAATAGCATAGGGGGCGTTGGACATGCGCTGTCCCTTTTGTAATGCCGAAGATACCAAGGTCATAGACTCGCGCCTTGCCAATGAAGGTGAGGCCGTGCGTCGGCGTCGCGAATGTTTGACCTGTGTAGAACGTTTTACGACCTACGAAACCGTAGAGGTGACATTGCCTCGCGTCGTCAAGCGTGATGGCACGCGCGAGGTGTTCGACGAATCCAAATTGCGCGGTGGGTTACAACGCGCGTTGGAACGTCGTCCGGTCGCGACCGAGGCCGTCGAAGGCGTGATACATCGCATCATGCGTCGCATGCGCAGCAGCGGTGAACGCGAAATCACTACCCACCATATCGGCACCTGGGTGATGGAAGAATTGCGCGAATTGGATCAGATCGCCTATGTGCGCTTTGCGTCTGTATATCGTAGCTTTCAGGATGTCAGCGAGTTTCGCGAAGAGGTGGATAGATTAGAAAAACAACCCTCTGCCGAATTGCGCGAACGCCAAATTAAACTTATCCCCGACATCGATGACCTCCCCGTCAATAAGCCCCGCTGACCATGCGCACATGGCGCATGCGCTGCGTTTGGCCGAACAAGGCCTCTACAGCACAGACCCCAATCCGCGTGTAGGTTGCGTCATCGTACGCGACGGTACGGTAGTGGGGGCAGGTTATCATCAACGCGCCGGTGAGTCCCATGCCGAGGTCTATGCATTGCGCGCGGCGGGTGAGCGCGCGCGCGGCGCCGACGTCTATGTGACGTTGGAGCCTTGTAACCACCACGGTCGCACCCCGCCTTGCAGCGCGGCATTGATCGCCGCAGGTGTTGCACGCGTGGTGATCGCGGCGGTCGATCCACATCCCAAGGCAAGTGGCGGTATTGCGGTACTGCGCGCCGCCGGCATCCGCGTTGACAGCGGTGTGCTTGCCGCGCAGGCAGAGGCGCAAAATCCCGGTTTTTTTTCGCGTTGGCGACGCGCACGACCGTGGGTGCGCAGTAAGCTTGCGATGAGTCTGGACGGGCGTACCGCACTCGCGTCGGGGGCCAGCCAGTGGATCACCGGTGCAGACGCGCGCCGTGATGTGCAACGTTGGCGCGCCCGCAGCTCCGCGATCCTCACCGGCAGCGGCACGGTACTCACGGATAATCCACGCTTGACGGTACGCGCGGAAGAATTAGGCGAGCCTGTTACGCGCCAGCCAATGCGTGTGGTCATCGACGGCCAGGCGCGCACACCGCACGATGCCGCCATCTTAAACCGCGATGCACGCACGTTAATCGTGACCGCCGGTGCGCGTAGTGCGTGGCCCGCCGATGTAGAACACCTGGAATGCGCGGGCGCCAATGGACATGTGGATTTAGTAAAATTAATGCAAGAACTCGCGCGACGTGACGTCAACGAGGTGTTGGTCGAGGCCGGTGCGCGATTAAACGGCGCGCTGTTGGAGGCCGGTCTGATCGACGAGTGTATTATCTACATCGCGCCGCTGTTGCTCGGCGACAGCGCGCGTGGGCTGTTCCATTTACCGCAAATCGCTACGATGCAAGACAAGCGTGCATTGGACATCATTGACGTGCGTGCGGTGGGTCGGGATTGGCGGCTCTTGGCGCGACCCAAATAACCGCCGACAGGCCTATTCCCAACGGCCAAAACCCGGAATCTTCACGTCGTGTTCAGAGAACGAACCAGCGGCCGCGTGTTGGTGGCAGGCCTCGCATTTGGACAGACTCCCGACCTTGGGGTTGCCTGCCACCATGCGTGTGGGGATCTCGTGATGTTTCGCGCGAATATACGCCAGTTCGGTGATACGCATCGGTGTTTCGCCGTCGCGCAATGCACGCATAATCTTCACTGAGCGGCTATAATTTGATTTGTCCGCCGCGTTCTGCGTCGCATACGTTTTCAATGTTTGCGTAACGCTGTCGTCCAATTCGGCGTTTTCACCGAAGTGTTTATTCAACGAGGAAAAGAGCTTGTCCCATGAGCGCGCCGGTAACAACCCCGGCGGATACGCGAAGTGGCAGGCGCCGCATTCTTTGTTATATTGGGCGTTATTCACTGTCGCGACGTCCGCGCCTTCCGCGAAGACCGTCGCGCACAGG
>JAOUGF010000179.1 GCA_029857925.1 Gammaproteobacteria bacterium | reverse complement strand
AAAGGGAACTGGTTGGTGCTTGCCGACGGGAGCGCGCCAATTAAAGCTGAAGTGCATAGTTTTTCGTTTCGGGTAAGCGACGAAAGTCGCAATTACGCGGTCGCCCTGGTGTGCGTATCTGACAAAATCAGCGTTTATCCGCACGAGGTGGAATTGTATTTTTCTAATGTGAATGAAGTAAGAAATGTTGAGCGTACGTGTGTCAAGGCTGCAGATATAAAATACGCGATATTAACAGGCACCGTCAAGGTGAGCCCCACGATAGGGCCAAAACCGGGCGAGAATCGCGTGATTTTCGCAGGATTGTGGCCGCAGCAGATTGAGGACTACACCGCGTTTGCGACTTCCGTTCTACAGTCACGGAAATTCGACTTGATTTCAATGTTAACGGACATGGACTATAAGCCGCTGCGCTTTTCGATCCTGAGGGATTACGCGATACTCAGGTCGCAGTTTAATATGGAAATTGACTTTGCCGATCCGAAATACGCGTTCGCCGCGCCAACCGCATCCAATACAAAATTGTATACCGCGAGCGATACCGTTATAGACGTTGGAGAACGAATTTATACGGGCGTGGATTTTGTCAGCAACCATGGCCAGTATCTACGTCTTGTGCGCAGTTCGAGTGATACGGTTGCCCAAGGGGTGGCGGGAATTCCTTTCATAGGGTTGCCGGATTTACCGGCGAGCAAAAACAATCCGGTTACGCAGGCGGTAAATGAAGGGCATCGTGGCTACACCCAGATCATGGGGCCTGTATCCGGAGCAAACGGCCAGGCGCCCGTGATAAAACGCAGTGCAGTGAGCATGTTTCGCGCGCCGCGCGACGCGGTATTGCGAACCCCTGACCCTCAACGTGCGAGTTTCACGTTTGCACGGGATGAGGTTGTGCGCAGTAACGTGCATGTGGGGTGGAGCAACTCAGTGGATCCACTGTATGGGTCAGCGCGACTTTGGTTATTTCAAATCGAAGAATCCGCGACTGACCCGGTTACTCAAGCCACGAACGCGCGTGCGCGGTGGCGTACGCTGATCTCGCGTGGGTGGTTGAGCGCGGAGAATGCGGACAAGGTTACTGATTTTAATGTGACCCCCGCCTCTACCCTGCAGGTCTTACGCGGTTGGAACACCGATTGGCAATTTAGTGACGGGAACAGTCTCGCAATGTATGCAAGGGCAATCTTTACGGGCGCCGATGATGTGCAAGCAATAACAAATGTACTGTATCATGGCGTCATAGCGGAAGGTGTGGCGTACGGCGATATCAGGGACTATAAGGAATTGCGCTAGTGATAGAGACAAATTTGATTCTCGTTTTTGCCGGACTGTGTGCGGGTGTGTTGGCGGGGCTCTTGGGCGTTGGGGGCGGGTTGGTGATGGTGCCGGTGCTCACCTACTTATATGCAGGCGCATTTGGTGGCGTCGCGAATGCAATGCCCTATGCGCTGGGCACGTCATTGGCGACGATCGTATTTACCGGATGCGTTTCCGCCTATTCCCACCATAAACGCGGTGCGGTGACGTGGACTGTCGTAGGCACGCTTGTTCCCGGTTTGGTAGTCGGCACGTTGGCGGCGGCGGTATTGGCGAGCCGCGTTTCAGGAGAAGCGTTGCGTATATTTTTCGGACTATTCGTCATCGTGGCGGCATGGCAAATGTGGTCGAACAAACGCCCCCATGCAAGCCGGACATTACCTACACGCAATGGGTACAATGTAGCAGGAACAATGATAGGCGTCGTTTCCGGCCTGGTGGGTATAGGTGGCGGTACGCTGACCGTGCCCTATCTGATATGGCACGGCATGCAAGCGCAACGCGCGGTTGCGATCTCCGCCGCGTGCGGGATAGCCATTGCGATTGCGGGCACCGTAGGTTATGCGTGGAGCGGCCCTGGAATCACCACCACAGCCTATACGACGGGATTCATCATTTGGCCTGCAGTCGCAATGTTGGCGGTGGGTAGCATGGCCATGGCGCCCGTCGGCGCCGCGCTCGCCCACCGCTTGCCGGCGCAACGCCTAAAACGAATGTTTGCGGTATTTCTGACAGTCATCGCGATCAGAATGCTACTTTCGTAATGTCCGTCGAGATAAATTTCCCTGGATGTCTACTGCGTCAACCCCATTTCTTTAAATACGCGATCCAATCGCTGCTCTACCCGGCGCTTGTAGTGTAAATACAATATCGTAGGTATCTTTCGATGTTGCTCTAACCCGAGCATGCCAGGCGCCAGATCGATATCAGTGATGTAGCACGGGTAATTTGTCCCACCTACGCGTAGAGCTGCGATGTGTTTGGCCGTCGCCTCGAAGAGTTTGTCCCCATGTTCCAGTGACGAGAATTCTTTATTGTCGCAAAAAATCCTAAATGACGCCTTTTCGTCCATCAATTCGCCGATCACGCTGATGTTGAAATAGCGCGGATCTACGCGCTCATATTCAATCTCGCGCCGCTCAATGTACGGATTGTTGTTTTGTGTAATGATCTCGTAAAACTCAAGTTTTTCGGGCAATGTCGCCAATCCTACTTGATTGGTCAGCGCGGCTTGGCGTCGGGTGACGCTTTTAAGAAAAATTACAAAATGGTGAACCAGGCTGTCAACGAAGATCTCATCCGTTTCATGCACAAAAAGGGCGCCATGCTCATCAAATACATAGAGCACGGTGCGATCTTGCTTGGTTTGATAAAAAGTTTGAATAATACCGGATTTGTTCGCCCGAAACAGTATCGGA
The DNA here is from genome assembly GCA_029857925.1 of Gammaproteobacteria bacterium. Classification (GTDB taxonomy): domain Bacteria; phylum Pseudomonadota; class Gammaproteobacteria; order S012-40; family S012-40; genus CAKKRP01. Next base: position 2,722 of record JAOUGF010000179.1, on the reverse strand, counting down.
AGGAAGGTGCGCCTCAGTGAATAACGCTCGGCGTAAAGCGGGCTGAAATTGAATAAAGGCCGTTCCAATAACGCCAGCAGTTTTGCATATCCTTCGCAAAATTCATGGCGCAATATGTTCATGTCGCGGTATAGAATGTAATAACCTTTCTCGGCTTGCAGCACGAATCGCGCATCGGGGTGTCCTCGCAGCCCGAAATAAATATCTACAACTTCATCCCATACGGTTTTGACGCGCGCGGCTATGACGTGGCCGATATGCGCGGTAAAGGAATACAATTTTATCGGTGGCGGACCGGCGTAGTTTGATAGCGGGCTCCATTGTATGTATTGGCAAATGGCTTCCATAAAACCATTCATGCCATGGTACCGGAATACATAAACCTCCTTCCATGAAGTGACGATAATCTGGTCTATCGCTTGCACTAGATTTTCTTTCGCAGCGCCGAAGTGAAAAATATCATTTGCATGATCGACGATTTGCCGTTCCATACCGGTCTGTACCGCCTTTGGTGTTCGTCCGACGTTGATAAAGATAGCGGATTGCGCGATACGCGACGTGGAGGCGTAATTTTGCACGCTGGCGTCGGGCAAATCGGCCTTTGGAAATAGTTCATTCAGTGCCTTAATGATAGTGTTTATTTCGGTGCTGATGCGCTCCCGAGTGGGCGAGTGCACGGCGATATACGTGTTCTCATCAATGACCCTGTTAAAGTAACACCAAGCGATAATTTCAACGACGCCGTGGGCGGAACGTAGCGGCCGGTGCTTGCTGGCGTCGCTGACATCCACCCTGCCGCGAAATAAAAACCAGGTTTCCTCCTTGCTTTTCGGGTCTTGGATCAGTGTTACATTGTCTTCATTGGCGGAAGGTGCGATACCAAGATTGACCATTTCAATCTTCCCGGCCTTGCGTTCGAAGGCCGCATAGATTTTTCTGCCTAAAATAGTGAGATCTTCTTTGCGTAAAGTGGATTCGGCGCTTTGTTGGCGTGCGAATTGGGACAGGTAAGCGTAACTTTGCGACAACTCTTTTACGAGTATATTTTTTTCCTCTTTGATACGGTCTATTTTCCAGGTTCGCCGTTCGTCAAGTAATTCAAGTTTCTCGTCGTCCCATTGCCAGCGTTTTACCAGCTCCGTAATGATGGGTGTGCGCCATTGATTAACTTGCTTACGTTCGGACAGCGCGATATCCAGCTTTATATAGAAGTAACGTCGTGCATTTTCCAGTCGGTCATCTTCCAAGCGCGCCTTGAGGTATTCCTCTATTCGTGCGATGAGGCAAAGGTAAGGGTCGGTTTTTTCGAGCAGCAATTCCCCGGCGTAGAGCCGTCTTTTCAGTTCACCGCTCAACATGATGGTGCCGGGATAGGCGTGCGCGTAGGATTCTGTTAGAATTATTTTAAGAACAGACTTGTACGGCGAATCCAGCCCTTTATAGACCTGCCAAACCGCAGCACCGAAAAACTCTTGCACCGGAATGCGCGCGATCCCGCCAAAATCAATGTATTCGTTTTCTTTTAGCAATTGTTGCGTGCGTATTTTCTTTATGACAATATCGTATTCGCTGTCCATGTCGGGGGGGACGAACCACCATACAGGGATGCGGCCTGCAATCCAAAGGCTGGTACGATAAAATTCGTCGAGTAGCAAAAGATGTTGAGCGCTGCCGCTGCTTTCCTCTGATAGTTCCTGTAGTTGACCGGCGCGGAATCGCTCGGCGTTCATTAAGAAGAAATGTACTTCCAAGTTCAGGCTGCCGGCCCATTTTTCAAGGGCGTTCACTTTTTCAAACAAACTGGAAAGTTCTTCGGTCGTGAGATCTTCGCGATGGCACAACCAGATGTCCAAGTCGCTGTGGGTGGCGAATGCGATAGATCCGGCGCTCCCCATAAGAAATAATGAATAGATGTCGTGTTGGCGGATGGGTTTACGCGTGTAAGAAAAATTGCTGCTGAATTGCTTTACCGCGGCCTGCGCATCGGCGGTAGGCAAATATCCGGAGACACCTGCAGGCGCGTCGTCGCCGACATAGCCCGGTAACAGGCGGTGATTGAAATGCAGCAACATAGGTAACGCATCCAGAAACGCGCGCTGTTTGGGCTCCAGCATCTGTAGCGTTCTGTCCAAGCGCTGTGCGTTTAGCTGAATAAAGCGCTTGCGCGTGGTATTGATACTCGCGGCGGAAGGTCCTGCCATTTGCTTTTCGTCCTTCACATAAGGCCCGATTCGGGGCGTTCGGCACAATATCTGCTCTATCGGCATGAGGTCGTCAAAAAAAGAGTATTATCATTCGGAAGTTCTTCGCGCACGCGTTGGCTTTTGACGACAAACAAAATAGGGTATGCTAATGAGGTAGTTAGACCTTACCAAATCACAACCCTTGAAGGAGTATTGGTATGACCGGGACGTTAGATGCCGGGATTGCGACTGAACTGTTGCAGGCGGCCCCGTGTGGTGTCGTCGTGTTGAGTGCCGAAGGACGAGCGGAATGGCACAATCCGGCGGCGTTGCGTTTATTGGGTCTCAAGGCTAACGAGCTAATCGGCAGGTCTTGGGATGATCTACAAAGCCGTATCATGGAATCTACGGCGGAAGATAAATTATATCGCGTCAATCGCGGCGAGGGTGGGGCGGTGTATGTGGAGATCGAATTACAGAAAATCGGGATGCGCGTTTGCGCGGTGATGACCGATGCGACAGAACTATTACGGTTACAG